>JABJBS010000400.1 GCA_018668695.1 Deltaproteobacteria bacterium | reverse complement strand
GGAGCTTTTGAAGAAGCACTCACTCCACTTATCCCAAGTATCGAAGCCGAGGCGGCTACAGGCGAGACAGAAACGCCAACGCCCAGCGAAGGCTGATCCTAGCCTTATTTCATTCCGTTCATATGATGAGTTCACGCCATCCCAGAGAACCTGGGACGGCATATCGGTGCGTCCTAAGACTTCGTACTCGCGACATCGCCAAAATACTTATTCTCAATGGACTCATAGTAATCGATGACTGAGCGAACATACTTTCGCTTCTCCAAATATCCCCCCTGAAAGAAACTTCTCTTAAATCCATAAACAATCACAGATTTGAGGTCTTTTCGGGTGAAGCCCAAATGTTCAACTGCAAGCTGTAACTCGCGAGTCACCGTGGTGTTACTCACCAAACGGTTGTCCGTACACAGGGTGGTGGAGATGCGATGCTCGCGCATCTTACGTAGCGTATGTGCTTGAATCGATGCAATTTCTGGATTTGTCTGAATATTACTCGTCAAACATACCTCCAGCGTGATGCGCCTGTCCGCCACGTACTGGCAGAGCATATCTACGTATCGCTGCTTATCTTCGATAGCGGGATCCTGAATAGCCTCAGGCGTCAGCAAATAAGTGCCATGTCCAATTCGGTCGGCGTAAAGGTCGGTGACCGCCTGAAAAATACTTTCGGGTCCGTAAGCTTCGCCTGCGTGGACCGTTTTCTTAAGAAAGTTTTTCTTACAGTATTGGAACGCCGCAATGTGATCACCGGCTGGGTAACCAGCCTCTTCTCCAGCTAAATCAAAGCCAACGACCGGAAGGCCATATTCATCTCTGGCCACCACGGCTGCCCGCGCCAGCTCTAATGAGCCCATTTTGTAAACGTCCTTAATCGGCGTGTACATGTGAGAGTTGATTAGATTTGTGAAGTACTCGCTGAATCCAGATTGAAACATGCGCATCGCGGAACAAATAATCCCGTAGTCAAAAGGAGGTTCAAGACCATCTTTAATGCTCTGCTTACTGTTAAATTCCGTCTTCGCTCGCTCTAAACCTCGGTTCACTGCTTTAAGTACAGTCACAGCATTCATGTGCTCGTGAACGTGAAGCTGAGGCGCGAACCGAACCTCGATGTAACGCACACCTTCTTCTTGGTTATCAACTGCGAGTTCATAAGCGCATCGCTCTAAAGCAAGTTCACGCTGTAATACTCCAACCGTATATTGGAACCCTTGAAGGTACTCTCCAAGGTTCTGATAGCGGTCTTTGAAAACCAGCTCCCGTAATCCTTCTTCAGTATAGCTCGGTAACTCAACGTTATACTCCTGAGCCAATTCAATAAGTGTGCTGATTCTAAGGGAACCATCTAAATGCACATGAAGGTCTGTTTTGGGGAGGGCTTTAATAAATTCTTCTGAAATCTGTTCTTCTGCCAACTGCTTGCTCCTATAAGCCAATATACCAGTATGCCAAAAGTTGAGGCTCAGGCATAGACTTAGGTTTTTTCTTCACTATTTCGATAAGGGTCGAATACTCTCAAGAATCGTTTCTGGTTCGAGCTCTGGAGGCTCACCGTCGGGATTTAAGAGGCTGTCCAAGTTCACAACCTGTAAGGCGCCATCCGCGATACGCAGGCACTTCGTGCGAACCCCGCCTCCGAACACCCACTCTTGTCGTAAAAAGGGGATTTCGGAATCGACCCACTCTACGGGCGCCGAGCCTTGCTCCATCTCAACCTGAATCGCCGCGAGTGTGGCTTCTGTCCTCAATGGGTTAAATTCCGTGGGCCCCAACTTCCTAATTTGAACCTCAAACTCGGCTGCATTGCGAAACACGTGTCCGTAGGCCATAGCCACTGCATAATCCGGCTGGGGCGGCAAAGCATTCTCCTCCCAGCCTTCCGGTACCAGCCATTGAAAGCCTGCACGGGCAGTCGAACGATAAGATAGCTCGAGCGGTTGATTAACTTCCCATGGCTTGCCTTCTTTCCAGGCCATCGCCACTGACGCAATCATCAACACGGTGAGAGATACGGCCAGTATTTTAGGAAAGAACTGACCTGCCTCTGTTTGCCCGCCCCTTTGCTCAACTGGCCCTAAGCCACGTTGCAAAAGGCCCGAAATCACCAGCACGAAGCCCACAATGCCGCCGCCAAAGTGTGCCCACATATCGATATTGGGCAGCGCCGACACACCAAGGTTTATCAAAAGGTTGAAAATGGCGACACGTTTAAGGTGGCCGACCATCAGCGGTGGAATCAGAACGCCGGGCCTTAAACCAAGCGCCGCACTTGCCCCCAGGAAGCCCCAAAATGCACCCGAAGCACCTACACTCAGCGCACCCTGTCCTAGAAAATAGCTCGCGATACTTCCCAAAAGCCCGCTTAAGATCACTAAAATAAGATAGCGGCTTCGTCCCAGGATTCGTTCCAAGAAAGACCCAAGGGCATAAACAACATAACCATTAAACGCGATATGCATCGCTCCAGCGTGTAAAAACACTGAAGACAAAGGCCTCCACCAGTCGAAGGGCTCATTCAAACCGGAATTGAGGTTGGCCCCCATCCGATAGAGCGTTGGCGTATAGGTGGTTCCGCCAAATAAAAACTCGAAGCCAAAGGATATGATCATCGCTGCCATCAAGGCGAATGTCACGATGGGCAACCCTTTGTCGTAATGGGTGCGAAATTCGTCCATCTCGCGGCGTCGCAAGCGGCCACGTTCCAGTGCCTCACCCAGCGCAAACATAAATCGGCCGTCATCAAAACGTTCTGAACGACTTTGATTGCTTGCTCGCTCTAGGCCCGCCACAACATCTGAAGACTTCTCTCTGCCTGGGCCATGCCACCAGGTACCATCGCTTCGTAAGTGATGAACAGCGAGTGAGCCGCGCCGAAAGCGCCCCGGCCTAGCCTTTTGAAGTACTTCTTCAACCGAGTCTTTACCGCCCAGCATCACCACGCGCGCCCGCGCCAGCGCACGTCCGGCTACCAATGAACTCAAGAATTCATGAAGTTTAGGGTAAAGTTCTTCAGCCGGGGTATGTAAAATCCAGATGGCCTCCCCGCTCTCCATGCGAATTTGGGCCATATCGGAGCTAAACTCCACAATATCACCGGGGGCATTGGGCCTGAGAACAAGCTCCTCCACCAAAGATCGCATACTGTCTGAAATCATCACCGGCCCTTAATAGCACCGGTGGCGTATCTACGACAAACCCCAATTTTTCTTGGGAAAATGCAGAAAATCCTATTCGAGCGAAGCAGAACCGGGTACTAGAGCCAACAGATTGAGAGAGGTTTGAAATGTCTATCGAAAAGGAAGCTGGCCGGCGCCGCACCTTTGCCATCATCTCCCACCCTGATGCTGGTAAAACGACGCTCACAGAAAAACTCCTGTTGTATTCGGGAGCCATCCACTTGGCCGGTTCTATTAAGTCCCGAAAAGCTGCTCGGCATACCGTCAGTGACTGGATGAAACTTGAGCAAGAGCGCGGAATTTCTGTAACGTCCTCTGTTCTGCAGTTCGATTATAAAGGCCGAGCTTGTAACCTTCTCGATACACCGGGTCACGCCGACTTCTCGGAAGATACCTACCGAACTCTCGCCGCCGTTGACTCTTCCATCATGCTTATCGATCATGCCAAAGGCGTGGAGAGCCGAACGCTGAAGCTTTTTGAAGTATGCCGTATGCGCAATCTGCCCATCGTCACCTTCATGAATAAGCTCGACCGCGACGGCCTCGATCCACTGGAGCTTATCGATCAGATATCTTCCACGCTGAATCTCGAGGTTTTCCCAATGAACTGGCCCATCGGTATGGGCAAAAACTTCAAAGGCGTCGTCGACCTAAAGACCAAGATGGTCACCCTTTACGAAGCGGAAAAGCACGGTACAGGCGTTCTTGAAAGTCGCACACTCCCCCTTGACCAAGCATCGGAGTTTGTTGACGAGCGCACACTGGAACGCGCTTTAGAAGAAATCGAGCTCGTTGAAGGTGCTGGCGATGGCTACACCCGGGAAGCTTTTCTCGCCGGCGAAGTCAGCCCCGTGTTCTGGGGTTCTGCGATGACCAACTTCGGCGTTGATTCACTTCTAGAGTTTATGGGAACGCAAGCTGCTTCACCCGCTGCGCGACAAACTGAAGACGGTGTGACTGTGCCGCCCGAAGACGAACGCTTCACTGGCTTTATCTTTAAAATTCAAGCCAACATGAACCCGCGTCACCGCGACCGAATCGCTTTTCTCCGAGTTGTTTCAGGACAATTTGAGCGCGGTATGGATGTCGTGATTGGACGAAGTGGCGAGAAGCTCAAGCTTTCCAAGCCGCACACTTTTATGGCTCAGGAGCGCTCCATTGTTGAGAACGCCTGGCCGGGTGACATTGTCGGACTCTACGACCCAGGTAAATTGCGTATTGGCGATACCGTGGCAGCGGGTAAACCTCTGCGCTTTGGTTCGATTCCTCGCTTTGCGCCGGCTCACTTTGGCGAGCTCATCCTCAAAGATCCACTCAAGCGAAAGCAGTTGGACACCGGGCTCGAGCAGCTCTCTCACGAGGGCGTCATTCAGCTCTTCTACCGGCCTCACCTCGGACGCACCAATCCCGTCCTCGGAGCTGTTGGTGTTCTACAATTTGAAGTTCTTCAAGAGCGACTCAAAAACGAATACAGCGTCACGGCAATCTTTCAGTCCATGCAATTTGCTGCAGCGAGATGGGTCACAGGTCCTCAAGAAGCCCACGACTGGCTTCAAGAGCGCCGAGATTACCCCGTTTATGAAGACCGAAATGGTAACCCCGTACTGCTCGCAAGTTCAGCGTGGGCCATTCAATATGCTGTCGAAAACGCACCGGGCCTTGAACTTCACGACATCGAGCCGCTTTAAGACCAAGCCGGCTGCATCTGGAACCTACATTGAACTATGTGCTAGGTCGTAGTCTCCCAAATACACGGAGGACTTCCCATGACTGCAGAAGGTAAAAAAATTGGCGTTGTGCTAGCAGGTTGCGGCTACTTAGATGGAGCCGAAATCCAAGAAGCCACGCTCACCCTACTCGCACTTGACCGCCTTGGCGTTGAAGTCATCGCAATGGCCCCCAATAAAGCGCAGGCCCATGTGGTCGATCACCAAAAAGCCGAACCTGTTGAAAATAGCAGCCGTAACGTCTTTGACGAATCCGCCCGAATCACTCGAGGCAATCTTAAAGAACTTGGCAGCGTGAGCGCCGATGACCTCGATGCATTGATTCTTCCTGGTGGATTTGGTGCCGCTAAAAACCTTTCGGATTTCGCCTTCAATGGTACCGATATGAGCGTTGACGACAACTTAGAGAAACTCATCCGGGATATGCGTGCAGCGGAGAAACCAATGGGTTTTATTTGTATCGCACCCGCCATTGCCGCCAAGGTACTGGGCGACGTAGCACCTCAGCTAACCATCGGTAACGACCCAGACACCGCCGCCGCGCTAAAGAGCATGGGCGCAGAGCACAAAGATTGCCCAGTCGATGAAATTGTTGTGGATGAACGCCTCAAGGTCGTATCCACACCTGCTTATATGCTTGGGCCATCGATTGCACCGGTTGCCAAAGGCATCGACAAACTTGTGGCAAAAGTCATCTCTTACCTCTAAGGCAAACAAGAGAATTGCCTCCTAAGCAGACAAAAAAAAGCCGTGACATCAATCACGGCTTTTTCATTTCAATCTCTTTAGTACCCTATGAAACAGGTACGTCTGCATCCCCAACACGTTCCAAAATAAAATATGAAACTTTAGGCCACTTACCTGGAAACGCTAAATACGCCTTACCCAGTAAGAGGTGAGGATTATCAGGGTTCACCTGAACAACGTAGTCACGCAAAAGCTTGGTTGGATCCAAGGGGAAGTTGCGTGGGCAGTTGTAGTTTAAAAGAACCGAGTTTGGATACGGACCACTTGTTTGTGGAACAATCTCGTAAAAACCAAAAGGCTTGGCTTTTCCGTCTTTACCTTTTTCAGTCCATGGGTCCATCAAACCACCGCCAGCAACGATGTCTTTGTTGTACCCGCGCACAGCGCCGCCTGCTGATGGGTCTTTGAAAAAACCCTTCTTAAAGCGAAGAATTCCCGCTGTAGCCGCAAAAAATGGTGTGTTCCAACCACGGTACTCGTTGCCCGCGATGGTTTCTAAATCAGGCTGTGTGCCATCAAGTAGAGCCTGCTCAAGTGTTTCATCTGTGGATGAAGCCAATGATTCGTACGTGTGCTGCATTGTCATTTTCTTACATCCACCCTTCCTGATAAAACCACTTCACTGTGTCACGAATGCCATCACGCGCATCCGAGTATTCAAACTCATAACCAAGATCTTTAAGCTTGTTGTTCGCGATGACCACGTCACGGCCAACATAGTTCAAGCTATCGACTTCTAAAGGTGAACGCTTACCAAAGAGCATCGCAACATTATCAATCAAACGAGCGAAGCCGATTGCCGCCGTGCGAACCTGTGGCACAGGAACCGCCGGAAGAATAACCGCTGACTTACCTTCGAGGGCAGCCATGTACTTGATGAACTCAACATTGGTCATGCGGCTGTCATCATTTACATTGAAAATCTGACCTTTAGCTTTTGGCTTTTTGGACAAGAAGAGCGCTGACTTACAAACATCTGCTACATGAACAAATGGGATACGTGCAGTGAAGCTGGCAGGGATAGCATGAACCGGTGCCTGAGCTGTTCCCATCAAAAGCTGACCGCCGCCGTAAAAGCCACGTGGACCATAAACAGTGGTTGGGCGGATGATGCTGTAGGGAAGCTTCCAATCTTGGCCTGCTTTGATAACTTCAAATTCCTGGCGCCACTTGGAGCGTAGGTAATCGTTGCAAGGTTCTGGAGAATCACTCTCTACTACTGGCACACCTTCGCGGTCGCGAAATCCATAAACGCCGCCAGCACCCCAAAGAACAAAACGCTTGAGATTCGGTGCTTGGTCTTTTACGACCTTGAGAAGATTGCGAGTGCCGTCAACATTCACAGAACGCAGCGCGTTCCACGGTACGCTGTAAGAAAAGAGTGCGGCAATGTGAAACACATAGTCCACGTCTTCATCAATCAGACCCGCAAGAGTTTCGGGACGTGTGACATCCGCAGGAATCGGCTCAACACCGAGTTCACGGAGAACACGTGGAAAGCGAGTCTTGTCGCTATCGGGTGCGTTACACGCCGAAGCAAGATCCGTTGCACGAACTTCGTGCCCCGCTTCTTTAAGAATTTGCACCATGTGACTTCCCATGAAGCCGCAAGCGCCTGTAACCAATGAGACCGGTTTCTTTGCCATGATCAATTTCCTCCAAGCATCAGTATCGTTAGGTGGGTTTGCGCGGTGACGTGACCACCTCGCTCGAATTGGTACTACCACCTGGACTGAAATCTGTCAACCAAAATGTCGGGCATTGTAGGTTAACGCGCTGTGGCGTGATCCCAATTGGACGCAATTGCCCCTAATTGGTATTAAAAAAAGAAACCTATGACGTAAAAAGGGAGTTTAGTTAGCCGCGCAGGCTTCTTCCATAGACCGATAATTTGCCAGTGGATACTTGGTGTTAGCACGGTCCAGCATATCCAATATCATCTTCTCGGTGATCACTTCCGGAAGCAGATCGTATTCACCATTCGGGTAGTACACGACGTAAGCGGGGATACCGGTTCGACCAAGCTTTTCTAACCACTTGGTTATATCCTCATCCTCATTGGTCCAGTCGGCCACCATCGGAAGAATATCTGTCTCGACCAAAGCCTTGCGTACTGCTTCGGTCTCAATGAATGCCTTCTCATTGGTCTTACAGTTCAGGCACCAATCGGCTGTGTAATCCATGAACACCGGGCGCTGACGCTTGTGCTCTAGGCCAACTCTAAACGGGCTAAAATCGGCCCAATTGATTTTTCCATCTTTGATCACCGGTTGGCTGGCCAAGGTTGGCTTGGATTCCACTTTTTCAGGCTTCGTAAAATCAATCATTTGTGTACCTGAAAGCACCAAGGCCACGATGACAGCTGCTCGGATACCAATGCGGCGCTGCGTACTATGCTGCAGCCCCCCAAAATGCTCGACAGCCCAAAGTCCCAGACCCACCAAAAGCAAAAAACCCAAGAACCACTGAGCACCGTCTCGAGTGATCTGACCCATGAGAACCCCAAAGAGCCAAACCGCCGCCGCCAAAAGCGTAAAGCCCATCAAGCTTTTAAAGGTATTCATCCAGTTGCCAGGCTTGGGCAGAACCTTACTCGCCCCCGGAACAAAGCTAATCAGCGCGAAAGGAAACGCCAAACCAAGGCCAATGAAGAGAAAAATCGCGAGTGTTGTGTACCAGCTCACACCTGAACCCAGAGCAAACGCCGCTGCCGAGCCCAAAAATGGTGCCGAACAAGGCGTCGACATCACAGCCGCTACGACTCCGTTCATAAAGCTTGCCCCGTAGCCCCCGTCATCGTCTTTTACGTTCATGCTGACCGCAAATTCGAAAACTCCGAGTGCGTTCAAAGCTAAAACCACCATCAACCCACAGAGCACCCCAACAAAAGCAGGGTTCTGAAACTGCATGCCCCAGCCCACGCTGTCTCCAGACATACGGATGCCGATGATAAACCCAGCGAAAACTGTGAAGGCAAAAAGGATACCTGCGGTGTAAGCCAAGCCGTGTTTGCGGTTGCCTGCAGGGTCTGAGGCTCCTCGTTCAACAATATGGAACACCTTCATCGTGAGGACGGGCAATACACACGGCATGATGTTTAGAATAATTCCGCCAAGAAACGCGGCACCGAGATAGCTAAGCAGCTCAATTCCCATAGGTGTAACCTCATGCGCCAGCGCGCCAGTTTGGTGAAAAGATTAAAGCGTCCAACGATTAGAAATTGCGACCATCTGAGTCAACCCCCGAACCCTGAAACTAGACAAGAAAACTCTAAATGATCTCATTCAATTCCGGATTTAAGACGCGCCGCGCCATATGGGCAAAAGAAATTGCAATGCGCTGGAATATTCCCCTCTAAGTGGTACGCTTTGTAACGGTGAGCCGCCCGCGAAGTATGTATTGACAGCAGGGTCCAAGCGGTGCAGTTGCCCACCAACTCCCCCAGGCACGGCTGTGTTCCGTTGCTGTGAAAGGATAGATAATGACCAGGTTTCTATCAGTAAAACCTTTAGTCATCGCGTGCTTAAGTGCAGGGCTTGTCTCGCAAACTGCCATCGCTGACACCACTGCCCCAACGATCACCGTTGAAAGCCAGGTAGCAGAATGCCGAAACCCATCGACCTCGATTCAAATTCCGCTCACAGTCAGTGATAATGTCGATCCGCTTCCCACAGTTTCGATCAGCAATGACTGCACGACTTGTAGCAATGTGAACCCGGATGAATACCCCTTTGGCTCACACTGGGTCACTGTCACTGCTTCTGACAATTCGGGAAATGTGGCGACCGAAAATGTAAATATTATCGTCCAAGACAGTCTCGCACCGTCGGTTCGTTTTGACACAAGCCCTCCAGGCTGCTTGGCGTCGTCTACCAATGTCACCTGTGAATGCAACTCACCTGGACAAAGCATAATCGACATAAACCCAAGTCAGTTTCTCGTCACAGACTTATGTGACCCCAGTCCCATTGCGATCTACGATTTCCCTGAAGGGAATATATACGAATTTGGTGAATCGACTCTAACTGCGACTGTCTTCGACCTATACGCCAACAGTGATACTGAAATTATTACCATCAACGTTTTAGACTCCACGCCTCCAGCCATTGTTGCGACACCCTCAAACTTTACCGTTTTGAGTGAAGTGGGCGAATGCTTTACACCCGGTGGTCTAAGTGGCACGTGGGTCCGACTGCCTAGGCCTTCTGCGATCGACGCATGTACAGCGCCTGCGGACATTGTTTACACGTGGGCACACAGTACCCACTTCAACGAAAGCGTGAACCCTGAGCAATGCCTGCCCGACGGTAACCACAACATCGAATTAAAAATCTACGATGCTCAAGGCAATCAGCCTCAAGCAGATACGATTCCCTCTTTCAGTGTCAATGTCGCTCCTGCCGGCAGCCTGCCACTTACCGTTCAATCCAACGGTCCTTCAGGCTTTACCAACGCAGCATCAGTCACCGTCACCGCAACTGTAAGCGGTGCAGGCGCCGGAACCGTTAACTGGGTTGCAATCTCAGGTCAGGTACCCAACGAAGGCTCTAACCAGACCACCGGACTCAACGATACCGTCACCTATACATTTAGCCCCGAAGAAGTTTATTGCCCAGTGTATCTATCTGCCACAGTTGGCGGCGATGTTGGTGCCAATGCCTCAACTTGTTTTGCGATCGATCGGACAGAGCCAAGTCACAACTTTGCCGGCATGGGGACGACCCGCCCGGGCGTAAATGACCCGAATGAAATCATTAATGTCGATCCAGCTGATGCAACCACTTGGCCGGTATTTTTTCACGGCGAAAAACTCACTCTTGAATTTGATGCGACCGATTTGGAAGGTCAGACTCAAAGCGGCGTTCAATCCGTAGATGTCTCCATCGTCAACGCAAACACAGGCGCCACACTTGTTGGCGTTGCCAGCCAAGCAGTGACCTGCGCTGACGGCGATCTTAACAGCTGCAACCCCAACATGCGTATTGAAGGCTGTGATGCAAACTCACCTGCCTGCATCAACAATAAACTATCCTTCGGCTCGATAGGAAATGGTAGTTTCAAACTGAGACTGACCATCACAGATGGGGCTGGCAACCAGACGGTTGAGGACTACCCCTTTATCGTTGGTAACATCATCACCGCTCTGGATGCCCATGCCACATGGCTTCAACACCTTTTAGACAGTCCCGAGACAGACCCACTTCAAATATTCGATATTCGTTCAGCGCAAGATCTCATTTTTGATGCCAGTGCCATTTTCGTGCACTCGCCAGGACACGCCTTTTTGCTCGCCCGAAGAGCCTACGCAATATTGGGAGATATCGAAGATACGGAAACGATTCTAGCTGACCTTAAACGCGCCATATTGAGTGAAAGTCGGCGCATCGTCGAAATCCATAACGACAAACTAGTATCCAACATTCTTACTGACTGGAGTGTTCTATCCAACCCCGACCCAATTCCAGTTGGACAGCAAGCAACTTTAGAGCGCTACAAACAACGTGAGTGGCTGGTTGGTACAAACCTCGTAGAGGTAGATGGCTCCTTTTACCCAGAAAAAGACCACCTGGTTCAAGTGGACGAAACACTGAACTTGGCCTCTGTGGAACTTTCACGTTCCAAAGAAGCGGTAGATCCACTCGACTCGATAGACTACGCCCTAAACGCATTCGATACCCTTGTAATGCTCTTTAAAGATTCAACCTATGCCGAACTCTACGACCGTCCAGTCAACCAAACAGCCCAAGAGATCGATGAGGGATTCTACAGAAGCGGCACCCCGGTTAGCTTTGGGGACAATACCTCGCTTACGGTAGATGGGCAGATGACCCGATTTGCAAGCGACGCAACCGATGGCCGCTTTTCCGGAATCACTCAAGATATCCTTGCCAATCTCATTACGATTCAAGCTGAGATCCACAACTTTGCTGACTTGGTCCAGACCATTCAAGAAAGTAATTGGAACTTTGAGGGCGAAGGATTTAATAACCAAATCCTAATCGAAGATGTTTACATGAGCGCAGTTGAGGCGCTTCAGTATCTGCGAGACCCCAACACCAACAACGGACTCATCTACACGCACTATTGGCAGGGCGGTCTCATTTTGAGCCTCGGCTACATCGTCAACTTCTCCATGTACGAGGGTGAAACATCGCTCTACAACATTTTGGGCAACGCCAACACAGTGCTTACCCAGAACAGAAAAATGCTCAAAGACGATGGCGGATTCTGGACAACCGGCGGCGTTAATGACCTCGACCAAAAAGTTCAGGTTGCAGAGTGCCGCTACAACAAGCTTATGCAGGCCTTATCTGACGGTCGTATCGCCGGTACCCTTTCCGATGCGGTGAATACCTTTGTCGACAGTAAGTGTCTTATCATCGCAATTTACAATGAACATTATCTCAACCAAAACAGTACAGGGATCTACATCCCGAGTGATGGCTATATTAATCCTGCCGATTACGGCTGCGAAGGCATCTCTGTCGATGTCGATGTCAATGGCGAGTGCTCGTGCTTTGGTAATGTTGACCCAATCGGAGGCGACACCACATGTGATGGCTTCGACGACGATTGCGATGGCTTAATCGATGAAGACTACTCCTTGGTAAGCTGCGGCTTTGGTCCCTGCGAGAATACTTCTGCCTGCGTTAACGGCACTGAAGTTGAATGTATTCCATTGGCAGCCCAGGTGACTGTCGATACAAGCTGCGACGCCATTGATAATGACTGTGACGGTGTCTTCGACGAAGAGTGGGTTCCTGAGACCTGCGGCCTCGGTGGTTGCCTTTCTGTTAACTCGTGTACCGATACGGGTGTCGTGACGGTCTGTACACCACTTCCTGCCGCCGAGTCCCCAGACGAACTTAGCTGCGACGGCGAAGACAACGACTGCGACATAAGCGCGGATGAAGGCCTGGATAATGACCGCGATGGTTACGGCTGCGAACCGGGCAGTGTGGACTGCAATCGTGAAAACTCACCGCCTGTTGGCGAAGCCTATGACTACTACTGCTCAAACGACGTCGACGATAATGGGAGCTTTACTGGTTCCTGGGATTGTAACGATTCTGATGCAACCGTTGGCCCAGGCCTTGATGAAGTCTGTGATTACAAAGACAACAACTGTAACTGCCCTGGTGATACCAACGGCGATGGGGTTGTCTGCGGACCTGGCGATGATGGCGTAGATGAAGGCGTCCTCAATGCCTGTGGGCACTGCGGGGCCAACTGTAACGAAACCGTTTTCGGCGGCGACGATGGACTCCCCTTCAACCCAACGGGAACCAACTCTGTCTCGATTATTGTAAACGACGACGACGACCTTGAGATCTTCAGTGAACAAGTTGATGTTGAGTTTGCATGGGTAGGCGTAGACAGCGCTGGCTATGTATCCAAGATTGATACGACCACGGGTAAAGAAGTTGGCCGATACTGTAGCGCTCTCGGGCCGAATGCTGCCACGGTTGATAATGCTATCGCGGAGCCTAGCTATGGCCGAACTCGCGGTATTCCAAACGTCTGCGAAGCTTGTGGGTCCTGTAACCGCGGTTCACGTACTGCCGTAGATGCAAGAGGTAACGTTTTTCTCGCCAACCGAGCCTTTAGCTCCCAAGGAAGCATCACCAAGATTGCGAACCTTGAACGCGACTGCGTCGACATCAATAACAACGGGGTGATTGAAACCTCGGGCGATTACAATGAAAACGGCGTCATCGATATGACCGTGGGTGCCGGTGAAGCACAAGAGTACTACGCAGAAAATGACGAGTGTATTCTTTGGACTCGAAAGCCAGCCTACTATGAGGATGGAACTTACGAATCCAAGGGTGATGGCTACTATCTCCCGCGGGCGCTCGCGATTGATGCGGAAGGCGACATTTGGCTCGGTAACTTCAACAGGTACGGCTTTTTCGAAGTGAACTCAGACACCGGTAAGATCAAACGCTGGGTTGGAATGGATGTACGGCCCTACGGCGCAGTTATCGACGGCCGCGGCATTCTCTGGGCACCCAACAGCTGTTGTCACCAAGGCCAAATTCAAAGCTTTAACACCAACGACTACCGGGTTCCGCAAGATAATGGACTCTGGAATGCAGCAAGCTCTACAGCACGATGGGAAGCCAATCAGCTTCACAGCATCCGAACTCAACCGGGCAACTGGCAACGAGGAACCTACGGTGTGGCCATCGACCAAGAAAACCGGGTCTGGCTCGGTAACCACGGCAAGAATTGGAATGTCGGCCGCTACGAGCCTCAGTCCGACACATGGTCCCAATTTGGCAGCGACAATATGTACACACGAGGCGTAACGGTCGATGCGGCAGGAACCGTTTGGATTTCCGCCTACCCTGGAAGTGGTCAACAAGGGCGTATCATGGGTTACGACTCCAATACCGGCTCGCGAACCACCAGTATCTACATGGGTAACAGCGGCAAGGCTCCGCTTGGCATTGGAATTGGTAGCAGCGGTAAGATTTGGACAGCCAACTGTACAACCAACAACCTAACAGCACTTGATCCAACAACCGGTGCTTTCGGCTTTTATCCAAATGACGTTGCAGGTGGAAGCAATCTCGGCGGTTCACTTTATACCTACAGTGACTTTACCGGTAACCTAAGAGCCACTTTTACGGACCCTCAGGGAGACTACAAAGAAATCATCGATGGTTGCTTTGGACCCACTGTTTCAAGCTGGGATTACCTCCAGTGGAATCTAACAACTCAACCTGCCGGTTCAGTTGCTAAGTTCCAAGTTCGTGTCGGTGACAACCCAGATGGAGACGACTGGAGCCAGTGGTACCCAAGTGAAGACACATACTATGAGTCATCACCCGCAAGTCTTAACGATGTACCAACAGGAAATCGCTTTATTCAAACTCGAATGGTTTTGGTCGCAAACGAAAGCAATCAAAGTCCTATACTCTACTCCTTCAGCGTTGCTCGAACCTGCCAGCAGCAGTAGGGTTAGCCCTTCTAACGAGGTCAAAAATGTCTAAAATAAATCCAGTTCTCAGAACACTCTTTGTTGGCTGTACATCAATCGCACTGCTGATTGGTTGCGGCGAAAAAGCAACCATCGCGCCCGGGGATATTGATAAACCTACGGTTGATGCTTACGACAGCCTTACCAACGAGCCGGCATTCACGCTGACTGGCAAGCGAAGTCCCAACACCATCATTTGGTATCAGCTTGTAGGGCAACCTGAAGCTGTGAAAGCAGTTGGTGCATCCGCGGATACCACTTGGAGTTTTGACTTAACTCTGAATGAAGGTTCCAACAGAATCACTCTCACTGCCAGCACAAGTGACCAAAGTGTCTACAGTGAATCTGTTCAAGTGGTGATTACGCTCGATACCATTGCCCCGGAACCACCGGTGGTCAATGCACACAGTGCGAGCATGGTCATGGGAGAGCAAACATCAATCCCCATGAACTTAAGCGGAACCAAAGACAGTGATGGCTCTCTCGACCTCGACAGTGCAACCCTTATCCAAGTGGATGGTCAAACAGGCTGGACCACCACCGTCGATGTTGTTGCTGGTGTAAACACTTACTCCTTCACCTCGACCGACCTAGCTGGCAACGTCAGCAAAGCCACTCTCGTAAGCATTGCCGGCACCACCGCAAGCGTCGGCGCTGTCACCATTGAAGACATTCCAAACCCAACTCGCCAGGACCCCTACCCTCTGGTAGGAACCAAACCTGCTAACACCTCACTTTGGCTGGTACAGCTTGAAGCGGGAGACTCAGTCGTCTCAACTGAGCCTGTTGAAATTGTACCGACAGGCGACGACCTCAATTGGACCTACAACATAGACCTGGGTGAAGGACAAAACAGTTTTTACGTATACGCTCAAACCCCAGAAGGCTCCATCAGCGTCCCTGCATCGGCCGAAACCGTTTTAGATACGATTGCTCCTGAAGCACCTATTCTCGACGAAGTTTCAGAGAGTACTGGAGCAGCCACTGTGCAAATAACAGGTACACGTGCCGCCGATGGAAACCTCTGCTTGCGCCGCGACCAAGAACCAACATGCAGCGAAATAGACGGGATCGGCGCCTCAGTATTGGATTACACCACCAGCCTAGTTGATGGCGACAACTTCATCTGTTTTAGCTCAATCGATTTAGCAGGCAACACGAGCCCTGAGACATGTGTCACCATCTACAAGCTCTTAGGACCTAGCATTACCATCATCACTCCCGAAGCCGGCAGCGTACTCTCAAGCGCAAGTGTTGTGGTTGAAGCAGAAATTCTCGGCGGTACTGAAAGCGGCGCACAAGTAGCGGACGTTGAAATTTGCTTGGACGATGTTGTGGAATGTGAACCTGGAACAGGAAGCGGTGACAACTGGCAAGCGACGCTACCATTATCCAGTGTTGAAAATGGTACGCTCCACACAATTACCGTAACCGCGACCAACGGTGTTGGTATTCAAAGCAGCGCTAGCTTAACCTTCCTTTACCAGGCTGGTTCCTTGCTGCTCTCGGACACAAATTCCCCTGGGCACAGCGGATCGGTAAGCGTCAATCACGATAGCGATGGTGCTATGCACGTTGTCTGGACAGATGAATGTGTTCAGTTCCCAGGATGCATCACCTACTCACAAGGCGACAACAATGCTCCTTGGGATATTCTTTACCGCAAGTTCGATGCCAGCGGTTGGAGCGATATTCTACTTATTTCCAGCCCCACTGATTTGCCTGATGGTGATTCCGGCGACTCTCACTCCGTAATAGACTCTAATGGATTACTTCATATCGTTTGGTCAGATACTGGAGATTCTTTATCCATTACAGATTATGATATTTTTCACCGTACTCTTAATGTTAATACGGGTGAAATGAACCAAACCCAAGTTGTCGCAAACTCAGATCGAAATGACGATGAGCCTCAACTAGCCGCCGCCGAAGATGGCAGCGTTCACCTTATTTGGCGACGCCGCACGACCAGCACAGACCATGATATCCAGCATACACGCTGGACTGCCGCAGACGGATGGGGCTTGGTAACTGAAGTGAGCAATGATGTTGGCGACGGCAACAGCCGCAACGCTGTACTGGCTCTCGACAGCGACTCCGATGCACATATCGTATGGCAGGACGATGGTACTGTCTTTAGTGATGTTAATACCGATGATGATATCTACTACCGCAGTTTTGAAAATGGCACCCTTCAAAATACAACTCTTATCAGCAACAGTGGCAGCTTAAATGGTACCTTCGACGATGCACTGAACGCAGACTCAAGAGCCCCGTCTATCTCTATCAGTGAAAACGATTTGGTTTATATCGGCTGGCACGATGAGCTAAACCTCTTCGCAAGTAGCTCCGACTACGACGTCTTTTTCCAAGTGCTTGATAGCAGCGGGGACATGATTACAACCAATTATCAATCGTTTGATCTGAATAACGCCATGAGTGAGTACCACTCCTCAGGCGTGCACCTCCAAGCGATCGACGATGACAACGTCGTCGTATTCTGGTCCGAGCGGAATGCAAATGGCGACGCCAATATCAGCATGCTCAAAGCAACTCGCGTAGGCACAAGTGCCACCTATACGTGGAACAGTCCCGAACTGGTTTTGGTCACCAGCGGTGGTGAAAATGCCGGTGGTCTTGGTGTGTTTATTGACGCCGACGACCTCGCCCACCTTGTATGGTCCGATGATGTCCCGGCAGGCGACGACGACGAAGTTAGACCCAATAATGAGGGCGAAGACTTCGATGTCTTTTACCAAGCTGTTCCCCTTCCTTAAGTTATAGAGCACTCTCAAATAAGGTCAGAAATAAACATGTACCGAAATTTCACAGCCATTGGATTCGTAGCGATACTCACAAGTGCTTGTGGTGTAGGGCTTGAACAACCTGTCAGTAACCCGTCTAGCGTTGAATGCACGACCGCAGAAGATTGTGAAGCGGGACAAGTCTGCGTTGAGTTTGAATGTAAGACCGAGGTGCTCGACGACAATGACCGTGATGGGATTGTTAACGACGAAGATAACTGCGCCGACGACTACAACCCTGATCAAGCTGACCAGGATGAAGACGGCATTGGTGACAGCTGTGACCTAGACCGAGACAACGACACCATTGAGGACGACGTTGATAATTGCCCAGAGGTCTCCAACGTGGATCAGACGGATATCGACCAAGATAACATTGGCGATGCTTGCGATGACGAATTACCGGGACCTTGTAATTGCACTGAATTCCAAACCTGTGATGAAACGACTGGAACCTGCCTGGAACCAGATACATGCGCCACCAACGCTGACTGTACAGAAGGTCGTGTGTGTATCGGAGGTGACTGCATCGTAGCGCCAGAATGCATCACCAACGCCGATTGCGAGAACAATGAATACTGCGACATCATCCTTCAAGCATGCGCGCCTGAAGGTTGCACCGCAGACTCACAATGTCCTGACTCACTTGTGTGCGCAGACGAAGGGTATTGTGGAACGTGCTCTTCATCTTCACCGTGTCCGGGCTCTCAACAATGCCTTGGGGCGACTTGTTTCGATGCTCCGGAATGCTCAGCTGACACCGACTGCATCATGGGCCGCCTATGCGATTCAGGAACATGCGTTACCGCAGGCTGCGCTGAAGACAGCTTCGAACCCAACAATGGAATGGATTGGGTAAATAGTACAATCGTTGCTCATGGTCCGGTAGGCACTGGCAATTATGACTTTGCCCTCTGCACCAATGACCCGGCGGCCTTTACAGGTGATGAAGACTGGTTTGAAATCGATGCGGCAGTGGGAGACGGAATCATCATCAATGCTTTAATCGATCCCAGTCGCGGCACAACTGAACTCTACTTGATGAATGCAAACTCTGAACAAATTACTGGAGCGACTCGGCAAGGAAACTTCCTTAGCTTAACTCTCGCTAAACTAGAGCAATCTCCAGTCTACGCTCAGTTTTTGCAATTTGAAACAGTGGATGCGCCGGTCAGCATGGAGCTAATCGTAGTCCCCGGCGGCTTTTGCCTAGATGATAATTGGGAACCCAATAATATTGCCCAAGGTTCACATGAGGTGGGCACCGATCCTGTTACGACCTTTAAAGACTTCACCCTCTGCTCCGGCGAGCAGGACTGGTTCACGGTAACAACGAGCGCAGGTAAAACACTTGAACTCGACATGGTCACACTCTCAGGAGCAACGCCTACCATCGAGGTTTTCGCAGGTGGGTACACTGATGCGGACCGAGTCGCTCGTGACAACACTGCCAATGCAGCCAAACATCTGGAGTTTAATCCTGAAGCGGATACCGTATACTGGGTTAGCATACTTAGAGACGATGGTTCAGAGGGAACCGGCGAAGTTCAATTTAACGTTTCTGATTAAACGGCTCTACGGCTGGGTCGTCTTTATAACCCATGTCGCGTAAGTTCTGAATTGGCACTTCTTCCGCTAAACGATTGAGCAACGCTGAGTCTGGGTATTTATCCAAGACCTTTTCTAAACGTCTTCCGTTGTATCCAGAGCCTTCATGTTTTGTATGCCAAGTTGCCTGGACGATGTACTTAGCAACCGCCAGCTCTTTTTCATCCATGACCAAGGCTGAAGTCTCAACCCAGCGGGCCTTACCCTTCGCGACGTTCACCTCAGACCAAGTACCATCTTGCGACAGAATGAAAAGAAGACTTCCGGGGCGTAGCTTTGTCTCGTCAGCTTGAGCTGAACCTTTTTTGATAAACGATTCTGTATCTTGAATCAGCGTCGCCTGAGGTAGCTCGTCACCAGCGACTAAGTACTCTGTTTGAATCCAACCCGTTGCTCCCGACACCTGACGCACTTCTGACCACTGGCCGTTCTCACGGATCACCTTGACGCTATCACCACGAAACACGAGCCCCTTCCAATTCGAAGTATCCCGCGGCTCTTGAGGGTGGGCGATCCATTTATTCTCAGTTGGCTCAACGTGCAGATCCGTAGCACCTGTCACCAACCAATGCGTGGTCGTTTTAGCGGCTTCAAGCTTAGTGGGGGCTTCCATTGTTTGCGAATTTTCGCAGCCCACAACACCTGCCATAGCCATGATGAGCCCTGCGCAAAGTCTTTGTTTCATGTCGTTTCTCCTTGAGGGGAACATGTATGCCTAAGCTTACCTGTTTTGGCTACTGCGTCCAGCGATTTTCCCCCTATGACGCAGGGAGTTGAAAAATGAAGTAGACCTGATACTCATATGTCATGAGCAGTAATCAGCGACCTATGAATTGGCTTCTTTTAAGAGGTCTTGCCCGTGACCAACGACACTGGATGCAATTCGGAACAATCTTCGAAGAACGGATGCCAGGAAGCCGAGTTTTCATGCTCGATTTACCCGGCATGGGAAACCAGAATCAGCGCCTCTCACCTCTCACGGTTCCAGGCATCGTGAATGACCTCAGACACCGGTGGAAGCAAATCGACCATGATTTTGGCGGCCCCTGGGGTATTCTTGCGGTCTCTTTAGGCGGCATGGTGGCTATGGATTGGTGCGATCGCTACGCCTACGACTTTCAAAAGCTCGTGCTGGTCAACTCAAGTAGTGGGGGCGTCAGTCACCCACTTCGAAGACTACAGCCACCTATGATTGCCGAGTTTCTCAAGGTTGCCAAAGCAGGCTCCGCACGTGAGAAAGAACGAACCATTCTCGGCTTCAACAGTAATATTCGCAGCGCTCAAGATCCCAGCATCGAAGATGCCTGGGCCCAGTTTGCCGAAGAATCTCCCAATAAGATTCTCAATATTGCTCGTCAAATCATTGCTGGAACTCAATACCGAGCACCTAAAACCTTAGTGGCGCGTACTCTGGTACTTTCCGCACTCAATGATCACCTCACCCACCCAAGCTGTTCATGGGATCTGGCGAGACGGTTTGGTTCCGCCTTGGCGTTCCACGATACAGCCGGACACGACTTGCCGATGGATGCTCCAGAATGGCTAGTTGATCAGGTTCGCTATTGGATGAACGATTAAACTTTAGGGTTCGTATTCGAGGGTATCGATTTGGTCGAAAATTCGTTTCGCAAAAATCGGCTCACGCCAACCCTTGATGTCTTTATTAGTACCGACTTCTTCTGGGCTCTTAGGCGGCGTTTGGGCAAATTCTTCCAAAGTCGCATTACCCATCATCACTTCGGGATCGAGTTCATACTCAGCCGCTACCGATTTTCTAAGCTCGCGCAGCGATTCGTAACGCTGACGTGCATGAGGATCCATAAACCGACCCGAGCGGCGACGTTTCGTTTTCTTAGGCGCCTCGCCGGTAAACGGCTCAGAATTTTCCAGTGCGGTGAGAATCTCTGGACCAAAACGGTCGACACCCGGCTTTCGCAAACCTGGTCGTGGTCCCAGCTCACCGAGTGTTTTAGGCGGCTTTTTCGCCAGAGCAACGATCAGATCGTTGTTGAAAACTTTAAAGGCTGGTCGGTCGATGCGCTGGGCGATCGTGTCTCTCGCCAAATACAGTGCCTTGATCCGTCCAATCACTGGAGGAGTCATGCCTCGAATGCCTTTGATTCGCCAAAATCCTTCTGGATCATTGGCTGGACTGCGAGCACCGACCAACTTGGCGATGGCTGGCAGCCGCGCGAAGTCTTCTTCGGCCCAAGACCAACGGCCTTTTTCCTTCAACTGCTCGGTCAACATCTCGGTGATTTGAAGCAGGAAGTGGGTATCGAATCTAGCGTATCGAATTTGCTTGGAACTGAGCGGGCGTTTGGCCCAGTCTGAGCGTTGCAGCGTTTTATCGGCCTCAAAATCGAAGTTTTCCTTCAAAAGTGAGGCGAGGCCGAAGCGTTTCGCTCCTATAAGCCGACTCGCGAGCATCGTGTCGAAGAGTCCCTGAAATTCGAAACCAAAATCTCTCCCCAGACAGACAAGGTCATAACCGGCGTCATGAAAAATCTTAATTCTCTTGGGATCGTTAAAAACTGGGGCCAGACAGGAAAGATCATCAATGGCCAGCGGATCGATGAGTACGTCCTCACCACAGGCGGTCATTTGAATCAGACAGACCTTTTCCTGATAGTGGTGAAACGAATCACTCTCGGTATCAACCGCAATGAGGCTTTGATCGTCAAGCCGATTGACCCACCGCGTCAATTCTTCAGTGGTCTCTATGTACGCCGGAGGCTCCAACTGCATAATCAGACGACCATAAACCAGATTCGATCCAATGGCCAACGAACATGTGAACAGCATCGACCATCTCCCTATAATTTTTACGTTTGTGTACACATTAGGTATGAAACCGGCCTCTGAGCTGGATATAGTGAAGCCATGAATAGTCGAATGCTCCTCCCTATTTCCCTGACGTTTATGATGGCTTGCTCTGGTACAGGCGGTGGTTGCACCGATTGTGCTGGAATGGCCCTGGCACCCTATCCCGATCCAGCGCCTGCTGGCGGAGAATTGCAGACCGATGTTGTACGAGCACGTGTCACGCAAAGTGCCCTAGACTTCTTTGGCGCCAATCTAGATTCACTGCTGGCATCATTCTTCGTCGTCGAAGGTGATGAGGCCAAGTTCTATATCGATGAGTCGATGCTGGGCCCAGACAGTCCTATTTTATTCCGCGACGGTGCCCACCTAAGCTTGGACCTTGAGACTCTACGCAATTCATTAAGTCTAGAATGGGTTCCAGCGGCCGACGACCCCAATGCTGCAGATCAAACACCAGCGATCCGGATCGCCCTCAAAGATCTCGAGCTCTTTGCCGATATGATCTTGCTCATGAACCTAGACACCAATCTACTGCCCGGAGCAGCCTGCCGGATTCGTTCTCCCGCAAACTCGCCTGCAATCCGCATTGAAGAGATTTCGTTTGATGTCGGCTTTGGCGTGGACACTTCTAATGGCTCAAACATGCTCGCCATCACACCGGCCAACATCGTTATCGACTTCGGTACGGAGAGCCAACAAGCCAGTATCGCCGTAGACATCACGCCTTGTGATGGCAGCCACCCAAGTGATCCAAGCTGCAATGATCCAGCATGCTCGGTTGAAGATGCGAACTGCCCCGACCTTTGCGAGATTTTAGACCTAGCGGGTGACCTGGGAGACTTCCTACTCGCCGTTCTTGATCCAGTTATGGTTCAAATTGGGCAATCCCTTGAAACAGTCATCGGCGACGCATTAAGCGATGCGCTGGCAGGCATTCCTGTTGGTATCGAGACCGAACTGGATATGGCCACATTGCTGGGTGAAATCTTCCGAGGTGCAAAACCACTCAACGCTAAGGTTGGAGCGTCCAACCTTGGAGTTGCGGGCAGCGGGCCAGGTAGAGGACTCGACCTAGGATTTGTCGGTGGGCTTACCACCACAACACCAGCGGCCTGTGCTCAATTAGCTGCTGCTCCGGATATCGCCTCCCTGATTGGGACACCTCCTGAGTTTACAGGATTTGTTGAAATTCAAGACGACGATGGAACCTCTCACTTCGAAGCATACCATATGGCATTTGGAGCCAGCCAGGCGATGATTACTCAAGCCGCCTGGGGCCTCTTTCAATCTGGACTGCTCTGCCTGGGCCTCGACTCTTACGAAATTGGTGCTCTCACCGGCGGTGAATTCGATGTCACAGCCGGCCTCTTGATGAACTTCGAGCCGAGACTGCTTGGACTCGTGGATATGCAATCACCGATTCAGCTGAGTATTACCGCGCGGGATGCACCACGTATCCGACTTGGAGCAGGTACTGAAATCGCTGCAGGCGTTCACGATCCCCTTCTTCAAGTGGCCCTCGATGATGTGCAGATTGATATTTCCATGCTCATCGATGATGCGATGATGCGCGTATCTGGGCTTACCGCGGATATCGCACTCAACATGGATATCGTTCGTAAAGAGGACCATACGCTTCAGCTTGCGGTCGATGATATCGCCGTCGCCAACACCCAGCAGATTTACAACGAGCTTGTTCCAGAAGCTGACCTGACCCAACTCTTCGAGACCCTCGTAGATATCGCCATCGACCTCTTGGTAGGTGACAATCTGAACTTTGACCTTGATATTGCCGACACCCTTGGCAGTGCGCTTGGTACACCTGTAGAGCTAAGACTCAACACTGTTCGCAGAGACCTTGGGCCAACTGGCTCACCGTATATTTCGGTCTATGCCAGCCTTTGCAGCCCAGACCAGATCACCAACCCAGAAGACAACATGTGCTACACGCCACCGCCAGTAGCAGAAGGAGCTGACGGCACTGAAGAAGCCACGGGTGAAGGCGCTTCAGCTGAAGCCAATTCAATGTACCGCAGTCTTCCACGTACCGATTTGCCTCAGCGATGGAAAGCTATCCCAAGTGGAGAAGCTTTGGTGCACGTTGGCCCCACTCAGGGTCGAAGCTACCAGTACCGAGTAGACGGTGGCACTTGGTGGACAGGTAAGCGAACGGAAGGCGACACATTATTAGTGCGCAGCCCTAAACTGTATCGACACGGTCAACACACCATCGATATTCGCTCACACGCCGACACGCGTTTCTGGCACGGATATAAGCATCAATCGCTGAACGTATTGGTTGATCCCGATAAACCCGTTCTAAGTTCAACTCGCGCTGGCAACACAGTAGAGATTCAAATTGATGAGCTCACGACGCCAGAGGATGTGAAGCTGATGACTCGGCGCGAAGGAGCATCCTGGGTTCAAACAGATTCTACAATCGATGTCTCCGGGCAGACCGGACTGGTTGAATTCATGGCCATCGATGGTGCTGGCAATCAATCAGACATTCTCAAAATAGAACTTAAGAAGCACAGCCCAGAAGCGTCGGCTTTCGGCTCGTTGATGAATGACAGCGATACGGATGCCAATGCTGGATGTGCAGCAGCACCCGCTGGACTCTGGTGGCTCTTAGCTGGGTTGTTTTTTCTTAGGAAGCGGCGTCGATAGACGTTTCTTGCATGATACTGCGACGGGCCTTTTCATCGAGAGGGCCCGCACCAAACTTCGCCAATAGTTTATCGGCCAGCGTTTCCCCAGAATTAGCAATATCTTCTAACGGTGCCAGATGATGAGACTCATCGCCCACACCTACGGATAGGCGCTTGAGCCCCTCACTGCCTAACTTAACCAGCTCCTTGGCAAGTTCACCCATGTGAAATCCTTTACCGTGACCCTTCAGGGCATCTTGAGCCGCACATTGCTGCATTTGAAGCCGCTGGGGCATCGAGAAGTCTTTGAGTAAAGCGTCTGCCGCAGCCAGCGATGTTGGGTCGTAAAAAAGACCTTTCCACAAAGCGGCAAGCGCCGCCGCCATCTCAGCAGGCCCGCCATCAGCTGAGCGAACTTCAATAAATCGCTTCAGGCGAACTTCGGGAAAAATCGTCGATAGATGTGTTTCAAAATCGGCCAATGTGGCTTTCTCGCCATTAAAACCTTCATGTAAAAACTTTCGAAACGTGAGTCTTTCCACATCATGAAAGACTGCGCCACGCTGCAAAAAGAACATGGGTATATCGAGGATATAATCCAAGTATTTTCGAAAACCGAAATCTTCTTCATAAACCATCGGCAGCAGGCCGCATCGTTCAGGATCCACATGAAACCAAATCGCACAACGGCGACTTCGGTATCCGGTCCAGCCATCTGGCCCATAAGGCGAGTTGGCAAAAAGCGCAGCTACAATTGGGGATGCACCCATTCCAACGCGCATCTTTCGAACCATGTCCGCTTCGCTCTCGAAATCATAATTTGCTTGAATCGTGGCCGTCATCACCATCATGTGGTGACCGCATTGGCCTTGAGCATCGAGATAGGTTCGCATTCCACGGTAACGCTCACGAGGCATCCAACATGCATCGCTTACTCTCGAAAATGGTCTCATTCCGAGGCTACTCACCCCTATTCCCAAGGGCTCACAAACGTCTAAAATCTCGCGGTTAAATGTATCGACTTCCGCACGGGTGTCGTCGCTGTGAGTCACGGGCCGCCCCGCAAGCTCTAACTGTCCACCTGGTTCTAGCGAAACGGACATTCCGTCCTTGTGAAGACCCAAAGGCTCCATGCTCCAACCCTTTTGGGTCATGCCCTCAAGCAATGGGCGAATTCCACCTTCATATGGAATGGGAGCGAGGGTGTCTTTTGCAAAGAGAACACGCTCAGTTTCAGCGCCGACTCGGAAATATTCCGGAGATTTTTCTGACGCCTTGAAAAACGTAACCAGCTCTTCTTCGTCTTGAAGAATGGGGGTATCGCTTTGATCAACATCTCGAGACATAAAGATTCATTCCTTCTTACGCGGCTCGCAGGCCCTCATCGAACAGTTTCGTGACTCCCAATACGTCACAGAACAACGTTTATCAACCAGCATTCAGTGTAGCCACCCTTGCCCGCATGTGATAACTCCACGAAGAAGCAACGAGGGAAAATCATGTCCAAAGCACTTGAAAATACTGAGAAAAAAGAGAAGCTGAAATCTGCAGTCGAACAACTTCTCCAGGCTCTAGACATCGAAATCAGTGGCCAATGCGCCCAAACTCCCGAGCGGGTCGCTGAATTATGGATGGATCATCTCCTGGTTTCTCAAGACAACAACATCGACGACATTGAACTAACCCTCGCTCCGGCTCCCAACCGCACACCGGTCAGCTTGGTCAACATCGGGATTCACCTGGTTTGCCCTCATCACCTGACCATCGCATTTGGCAAAGCCCATATCTGTTATGAGCCTGGAGAACATGTCGTTGGTTTCGGCGCGCTGACGAAACTCCTAGAGCACTGTACTCAACGCCTCAACCTGCAAGAAGACGCAACAGAAATGGCAGCTCGCCTTCTTCAAGAAAAAATTCAGGCTCGAGCGGTTTGTGTCGTCATGGATGCACGTCACCCATGTCATAATATACTGCATACGCGTGGCCACGATGCTCGGGCCATCACCTGGAGTCACGCAGGTGATCCAGAAGCAGCGCAACTCCTAGAAGCGCGTTTACGACAAGAGCTATCGCAGGGATAATCGTGAGAGCACGACCCGACTGGAACGAAGAAGAATAAGAGCGCTTCTTAGTTTAACAACTCAAGGCCAAGCGTTGCCTGTCCCACAGTAGAAGTGATCTGAAAGCGATAATCCGCTTCAGGAAATTGGCCAAAGATAGGCGTATCGAGTTCAGCTTCGCAATCATGCCGCTCCAATGCAGCCACCGCATTGCCCACCACGATATTTAAGAACTCGCCCAAAACACCCTGAAGGGTTTCTCGATCTGGGTTTGGAATACTCGCGGCAATACCTGCCAGTAATCCACGTGCGAAAGATTCATCCGAGCTTAAGCAAACACGTAAGCTATATCGCCCAAAGACGACGAGTGAAGAGACAAGCTCGAGGTGAGCAGTCGCTCCATGGCTGTCGTCATAAACTTTGAGCTTAATTTTCGATATTTTTTCAACGAACTTCGGGAAAAAATCGACGACATATTCCGCCATCAAATTTTTCTGAAAAGCGCTCGGTAGCTTTACCTTACCGATTTGATAGTCGGCTTGGTCCGCATGAAAGGCCTCTAGAAGTTGAGGTAGCTGAGCCTGCTCAACAAAAGTTAACTCAACCAAAGCTTCACCGATTCTGATACGTGCTCCTTGCTGAGCTTTCAAAACATCGGATACCTGCTCTGTGGTCAAAAAACCTTCTTCCGCAGCCGCTTGGCTCGCTGTCGTTGGCGTGTTGGACTCGAGAGATTTGAGCGTTTCTGACTGCTCAACCGTTAGAAGGCCCTTTTCAACAGCCATGTCGCAAAATGACCGATTGCGAGACTCCATCAGATCGAGAGCTTCACGCAGTTGATCTACGCTGATCTCACCCTTCTGAATCAAAAACTGGCCGAAAAACTTCACCGCCATGGTAACTTCCTATGCCTTGCGCCCTTTATGCGTTTTTTCGGCTGCGAATAGGTCTCTTAATTTTGCACCATCAAATGGCTTCGTAATAACTTGCACTGCCCCAAGTCGAAAAGCCTCTTCGGCCCTCGAACGTGAACCCGCAACCGATGACAACATCGCTACGCGTATCTCAGGATAACTTGCTTTCATTGTACGAAGGGTTGTTAAACCATCCATCCGCGGCATCACGATATCCATGACAACCAAGTCAGGTAGGCCTTCCTTGAGCAATGCAAGTGCTTCAAGACCATCCTTCGCGGTACCAATGATATTAATACCAGTCATCTCGGATACCAATTGTTTAAAGTGTGCGATCACCGACGGGCTATCGTCCACAGCAATGACCCGAAGTGGATCGTTTTGCTCTACAGACATTGCGACTCCCTTGATTCTAAGCCGATTTACCAAACGTCCCGGCCCTCCAAAGGATAACGCCTCAGGCGGGGTCGAGTCCAACGTTTACAACTTAACCACGTGGCTAAGCGAGTGTTAAAAATGCGGTTTTAGCGAAACCAATCCCCTGCCCCTACAAAACCTCACATTGTCGGACCAAAAGACGATCCACTGAATTTAATTCGGAATAAAAACAAAGAAAACGTACTTTATTAACGCCCTGCATAATGAAAGCGAACATATAGTTCTGTATACTAAATCCATAACCCCAAGGAGCTCATTCATGACGTACCTCCCCGATACCCATGCTGTCCACGCCGGCCGAGATGATCTAGGTGAACTCGGAGTCCATGCTTTACCTCTGGATTTCTCGACGACTTATCCCCTGCCCGACCTCGAGCAAGGTCGCGACGACCTCGCTAGAATGGCACAGGGCCATCTCCCAACGCATTCCCCGGTATACGCACGACTTCACAACCCAACCGTTGGTCGTTTCGAACAAGCCATGGCAAAACTCGAATCAGCTGAAGCAGCCGTGGCATTTAGTACCGGAATGGCGGCGATCACAGCAGCGCTCATGGCGGCACAAATGCGGGGTGATCATATCATCGCTTTACGCCCGCTTTATGGTGGATCTGACCATCTTTTAAACAGCGGACTCTTCAAACTTGATGTCACGTGGGCAACTTTGGATACCTTGGCGCAAGAGATCAGGCCCACCACCAGCTTGATCATGCTCGAGACTCCGGCCAACCCGACCCTACAGATGACCGATATACGCAAAGTCGCCGACTTGGCCGGCGATGTCCCGGTACTGGTCGATTCAACATTTGCGACGCCTGTACTTCAAAACCCGCTCAAACATGGGGCCAGCATGGTCTTGCACAGCGCCACCAAGTTCCTCGGGGGCCATGGTGATGTGATGGGCGGCGTCATCGCCACGTCGGAGAAACTTGCCCAAGGTCTTCGCCAGATTCGAATCGCCACCGGTGCATTGCTTCACCCTATGGGAGCCTACATGCTGCACAGAGGCCTTCAGACCCTGCCGGCACGTATCCGCATGGCACAATCAAGCTGCGAGCAAATAGCCGATTTCCTTGAATCTCACCCAGCCATTACCAAAGTCTATTATCCAGGCTTGATGAATACTGATTTGATTCCAGACCAGATTCGCGGTGGCGGCTCCATGTTGGCTTTCGAGATTAAGGGTGGCTTCGAAGCTGCTGCCCGCGTCATGGGCGCAGTGAATATGATTACTCCCGCTGTGAGTCTCGGTTCTACCGATACCCTGATTCAGCACCCAGCTGCTCTCACCCATCAAATCGTTGATGAGAAAGTCAGAGACGCCAATGGGATTTCAGGCTCTCTGATGAGAATCTCCTGTGGGCTTGAAGACCCTCGCGATATCCAGCTGGACTTGGAACAGGCACTCAACGAAAGCCAAAAGACAACCCAAGCTCGGCGTACAAAAACCACCCGTGTGGAACAAATCCGAGCACCGTCAAAAAAACCGGTACTCGAAGAGACGAATCCTACTGCTCCAGTAGCTTGACATCGCGTGCTGAACAGGGAAATCAGGGGTTTCTGATCTGCTCAACTTGAGCGGGTTAGATGCACCGAGACCCCTTGTATGGATGTGATGATGACTCGACCGATAAAGCTCTACAACACCCGAACCCGCGCCGTCGAACTACTAAAGCCCCTCGAAGAAGGCAAAGTAGGCATTTATTCCTGTGGACCCACCGTCTACAACTATGCGCACATCGGCAATCTAAGAGCATATGTATTCGTTGATACTCTCAAGCGAGCGTTACAATGGTGCGGGTACCAAACCAATCACATCATGAATATCACCGATGTCGGCCACCTCACCGACGATGCCAGCGACGGCGAAGATAAGATGGAGCTTGCGGCGAAAAAATCAGGGCGCGATATCTGGGATTTGTCACGCTATTACACAAGCATCTTTTTCGAGCACACCGGTGATTTAGGTATTCAACCGCCCAACACTGTTTGTCGAGCCACCGATCATATCACCCAGCAAATCGAGATGGTTCAAACCATCCATGACAATGGGTTCGCTTATCAAATTGATGATGGGATTTACCTCGATACCAGCAAGCTTCCAAAATATGCTGATTTCGCCAAGCTTTCGATAGACGGACAACAGGCTGGTGCCCGAGTCGATGTTGTTCAAGGCAAGAAAAACCCAACTGATTTTGCCATTTGGAAGTTCGCAAAAGGCGCCAAACGCTTGATGGAATGGGAAAGTCCGTGGGGAAGAGGATTTCCAGGATGGCACCTCGAATGCTCGGCGATGAGCTGCAATTACCTCGGTGAGAGATTTGATATTCACACCGGCGGCATTGACCATATCCCCGTTCACCACACAAATGAAATTGCTCAAATGATGGCTTACACCAAGTCTGACGAATGGGTAAACGTGTGGATGCACAATAACTTTCTCGTTTTAGAACAAGACGGCGAAGACACCAAAATGGCAAAGAGCGGTGCCAACTTCGTGACTCTCGACTCTATCCGTAGCTGGGGAATCCAGCCACTTGCCTACCGTTACCTTTTACTCAACACCCACTACCGCAAAGAGACACGCTTCTCACGAGCCAATGTGGAAGACGCCGCGAAAGGTCTGGCCAAGCTTTGGAAAAAAGTTAGTCAGCTTTGTGAAGAAGCAGGCAGCGATAAGGGCAATTTAAATTCACCGACGCTTGAAGCCTATCGCAAAGAAGTCACAGGCGGGATTACCGATGACTTGAACACTGCGCGATGCCTCGCAGAGGTATGGAAAATTGTTCAGGATGAAAGTGTATCAGCTGCCGACAAGGTAGCCTTTATCGCCGATACAGACCGTGTGTTGGGGCTTCGCCTCACGCAAGGACCCATTGGTGGTGGCGACGGTGCCAGCGTGGATGAAGCGAAAATGCAAAAGCTGATTCAAAAACGCAATCAAGCGCGAACCGACAAAGATTTCTCAACCGCCGACACCATCCGCGATGCACTCGATGCCGTTGGTGTAAGACTGAAAGACAGCCCCGAAGGAACAACCTGGGAAAGTTAATCTAACGCCAATCGGCAACCATCGCTTTGAAAGCAAAAAAAAGCCGGGTATAACCCGGCTTTTTCATTTTATCTCTTTAGGATTTAACCAACTTGCTTTTCTCCAAGCTGAGCTGGCGTATCGTCTAAGGTATCCAAAAGTCGATCGCCTGTCGTAGCAATCAAAGAGCTGTTGTACTCTGCTCTAGGGATTGCCTTCTCCAAGAAACGCTCCAGAAGTTCACGACGCTCCGGAAAGCGCGTTGCTTGCTCAAGTAGAAGCTCGGAAATCGCAGCATCCGTCAATAATAGAGTCAGGCGTTCTGCGTGAAGCAAAGCAGGTGAAAAGTCTTTCTTTGCATCCCACTCCTTGAAGAACTTACTCGCCCAATCTACAACCTTATGGTTACTTAGTGAACGGAACTTCTTAGCCGCCATGCGAGTAAGAAGAGTCTGCTGAGCTCCGAGACACAATGCTTGAAGTTTCGCTACCTTCTTATCCAGTGGGTCACGCGCCGAGAGCGTACGCCACTTCGCTTGAGCGATTCCCTGAACCAAGTCCTTTGGATTTTTCAGGATGTTCAAGAGAACGTCCTTGGTCGCCATAAGAGACTGAATCTGACTGGTACCTTCATAGATAGGAAGAACTAAGGCGTCACGCAGAAGCTGCTCTGCCTGGTATTCCTTCGTGTAACCAACCCCACCATGAATCTGCATACACATCCGAGCCATATAAACCGCTCGCTCAGAACCGTAGTACTTCAAGAGAGGCGTAACACGGCGAGCTTCTTTCAAGTGGCGCTTATAAAGGAGTTCATAGCGGCTCTTCTCGGTGTCGTTATGGTAGGCCTTCGCAAGAAGAGCTATCTGAGAACGTTGTGCCATTTCACTGTGGTAGGCAGCATGAACACCCAGAGCACGAAGAGATCTTGTATCCGTGTCCATGTCTTCAAGGTACTCAGCAATCATTTCATGTTTATCGATGGTCTTACCCATAGAACGGCGCTCTGCTGCGTAGTTCTTAGCAAGTCGCAAAGAATTCTCGCATACACCCAAGCTCTCGAAACCAACACCCACTCGAGCGTTGTTCATCAAGAAAAGCATGTAACGAAAACCTTCGCCCCGCTTTCCAATAAGCTGTGCAGGTGCGTGGTCGAAAACCATGGCGCAGGTCGCAGAGTTTTTATGACCGATTTTATCTTCAAGTCGGTCCACACGGCCGTAGTGCTTGCGACCCTCTGGAGTGTCTTCCCAAAGCGGGACGAGGAAGAAGGATAAGCCGGCTAGGCCCGCAAATGGGTCGTCCGAATCTTTTGTTTCTTCACTTCGCGCAATAACAAAGTGGTACTTACCATGACCTGAGGTGATGAACGTTTTCTCACCGGTCACAAACCAGTTGCCGTCTTCATCCTGCTCAGCCTTCGTACGAAGAGCGGCCATATCAGAACCTGCATCAGGTTCAGTGATATCCATCGCTCCCCAAGTCTGCCCTGTGATGATTTCCTCGATCTCTTTTTGAAACCGCGTCGTCTTCATCGTCATGGTCTCTAGATCGATTTCGGTTGATCCCTCCATCACGCTGAAAAGAAGCATCGCCAGTGCCATACCACCGTGGAAACTGTGGTGTGTCATGACAGAAACATCGGCTCGCGAAAACATTTCTCCGGCCAGCATGTATACCAACAGAGGAGCGTTCATCCCGCCAAGCTCACGCGGCAAACATAATCCGTGAAGGCCAACTTCATTAATTTGGTCGAAAATTGCGTTGAACTCAGGAGAGCCAACAACTTCACCATCAACCATTTTCACAGGGTTCTCTTCGATGGCTTTAGCGCGTGGTGCGATTTCATTGGCAACCAGTTCACCAACCATGTTGAGGACATCGTTATAGAATTCAGTGGCTTCTTCATTACTTTCGAAACCATCGTTCATTTTGAAGTCGTATTCGACAAGTCTTACCAAGGGTTCCCAATCAATATATTTTTCCAGGTAAAACTTAAGGTCTTCATTGTCTTCTAAAAAATTAGCCATTTTTTTTTCCTTACGTGGTCTTCGAGGGACGCGGCGCAAATAATGAAACCCGCGCAATACGCATCAACTCATCCACGAAACGTTTTTTGGCACGTTCACTTACCTCGCCATCACTTGCGTGATGGTCCAAAAGTAAAGACATGGGATCCAGCATCGCCATGCCACACACCAAATTAACAACATGAATTACATAGGCCTCAGGATCGAGATCAGCACGAACACGGCCGTGCTCTTGCCCTTCCCTTAAAGCATCGCAAATGGCTTTCACCCAAATATTTGAGTGCGTTACCACCAAGCGTTGCATTTCTGCCGGCCTGTCCAGCATTTCCCGCACAAGCAAACGTGCCCGATTAGAATCTGCAGCGAAAAAATCAACGCCAGCCTGAATGACCGCTTCAAAGCGATCCCTGCTTGTCGTCGCAGCCAACATCAATGCTGGCAAACTCTCATTCCATCGGCTCAGGAGTTCTTCTAGAACTCGCCGATGGAGGTTTTCTTTCGATGGGTAGTGATAAAGCAGCGATGCTTTTCGAATGCCTACGGCATCAGCTATCGCCTGTACACTTGTTCCTTCGTAGCCACGCTGCGCAAAGAGCTGGGTCGCAGATTCTAAAATCCGCAATGCCATGTCCCCCGTGCGCTCTGTTTGCTTGGCTCCGTCGGCCATCATTTATCCTTTCTGACTTAGCTCTCTACCAGTCAGTCACATTCTGCCTACCATTTGGTAGGGAGAAGGCAATCTTGTCAATAGGGCCAGCCAACTCTTTTGGACTAACCAATTATTCAAAGAAGCCCAAATTCACACTTTACGGACCTACATTGTACGCATATGGATACACCTTCTTTAGGGACCTAAGCATGGGAGGGGAAATGCGCGCGCTTTCTCTAGTTTTATCTGTTTGTTTTTTAACCGCTTGTGGCGGTGTCGATGATTCTCAAACCAGCAACGTGGATGAAGCCACCGGAACAACCACCGATGTCACCCCAGCTGAACCTGAAGGGCCCGCACCCGCTGCCCTGGCAGCAGTTACCAACGGAACGTGCCCTGATCTGAGCACCGCCGGAACAATCACATGGCAATCCAATGGAACGCAACGAAGCGTCATTACTGTCTATCCCGCTGAAATGGCGGATAATATGCCACTTGTTTTCGTATGGCACCCCTTAGGTGGCAATGCGGCTATGATGGTTAATTACCTTCAGCTTCAACGCTTTGCCGACCAGCATCAGGTCATCATGGTTGTGCCGGACCTACGTGAAGGCGCACAGACTTGGGGATTCTACGGCAACCCCAGTGATGACCTCGCTGTCTACGATGACATGCGAACATGCATGAGCGAACAGCAAAATATCGACCTGTATAAAGTGAGTACCACAGGCATGAGCGCAGGCGGTTTATGGAGCACCTACCTCGTGATGCACCGTGCCGACAGCCTGGCAACGGCCCTTATCATGAGTGGCGGAACCGATCCTTTGACACTGCCTTACAAAACGCCAACTCAGAATATTCCTGTTTTGGTAACTTGGGGCGGAACAAATGACACATGGGGTCAAGGAAGTTACTTGGTTGAATTCGAAAAGACGACCATGAATTTTCGCGAGAATCTCACAAACGACGGCCACTATGTTGTGGGCTGTAATCACGGTGGTGGTCATACCATTCCTACTGAGGCCGGTGTGATGAGTGAACTTTGGTTACTCAACCACACCTATGGCAAACCATCACCGTTTCTAGAAAGTATCGAAGGCTTTCCAAGCTATTGCGAAGGGCCCATGTAGGGTATAGGGCCGTCTCAGACCCCGAGAGGACTAAACTTTTCGGGGTCCCTATTGGTCGCACAAACTAAATTGGGAGACGGAAAATGACAGCTGACATTCGTCATGATTGGACACTTGAAGAAGTACACTCAATCTACAATCAACCTCTCTTGGATCTGGTTCATCAAGCAAGCGACGTTCATCGCAAATTCCACCAAACTGACGACATCCAAAAATGCACACTGGTTTCAATAAAAACCGGTGGCTGTCCGGAAGACTGTGGATACTGTTCGCAAAGCGTACACCACGAAGCAGACCTCACCCGCGAACCCCTTATGGGTGTTGATGTTATTCGCCAAAAAGCAAAGCAAGCTCGCGTGGCCGGTGCTACCCGCCTTTGTATGGGTGCAGCATGGCGAAGTGCTAAAAAAGGTAAAAGCTTTGAAACCGTTCTAGAGATGGTTAAAGCCGTGAACGCAGAAGGTCTTGAGTCCTGCGTAACACTCGGCATGCTTAATCGGGAACAAGCTGAACAACTCAAAGAAGCTGGGCTTACCACCTACAACCACAACCTCGACACTTCACGTGATTACTACCCCAAAGTGATCACCAGCCGCACATATGATGACCGTCTCGAAACGCTACAACATGTTCGTGACGTAGGCCTTGGCATGTGCTGCGGTGGTATTATTGGTATGGGTGAATCTGCCGACGACCGAATCTCTCTGCTTCACACCCTGGCTACATTCGAAAAACATCCAGACTCCCTTCCTGTGAATATGCTTGTTCCCGTAAAAGGCACCCCCATGGAAAACACACCACTTGTGGACCCATTGGAGCTGGTTCGCAGCATCGCCACAGCGCGTATCTTGTGTCCCGAAGCACGTGTCCGACTTTCAGCGGGTCGTAAAAGCTTGTCACAAGAAGGCCAAACACTTTGTTTTCTCGCTGGAGCAAACTCTATATTCTACGGTGAGCAGCTCTTAACCACGCCCAACAACGCAGAAGACGAAGATGTTCAACTCTTTGCAAGTCTGGGTATTTAGTCCGGCAAATTCATGACGACGCCTCGCGAAGCATTTATTCATAAATTAGCTCGCGGCATTCAACAACGCCGCGAAAAACAATTGCTTCGTACTCTAGAGTTGCCCGAAGGCATCGATTTTACGTCCAATGATTATTTAGGCTTCTGCTCAGATCCCAGTTTAAGAAACGCACTTGCCCTAGGTGTCAAAAATCACGGAACAGGATCCGGCGCATCAAGGCTCTTGCGCGGCAATCATGCGGTGCATGTAGAGGCCGAACAAAAGCTGGCCGAGTTTTCAGGCCGCGAAGGAGCGCTACTGTTTTCATCTGGTTTCGCAACCAATGTTGGACTCTTTGCTGCACTCCCCGAAACCGGTGATGTTATTTTTTCAGATGCATTAAATCACGCCAGCATCATCGACGGCATGCGGCTTTCCAAAGCAAAGCGCGTGATTTTCGAGCATCAAGATTTAAAAGACTTAGAGGCCAAGCTTTCTTCTTCAGAGTGCAGCGGACAACGTTT
>JABJBS010000399.1 GCA_018668695.1 Deltaproteobacteria bacterium | reverse complement strand
TGCGTCACGACCGCTCACAGGTTTTCTCTCCCTTAACGAAACAGTCGAACGCGGTGGCAGGACCCCGACACCATCGCTATCGACAATTCTTAACTCGGATTGAATGGTTCGATACCGCTCAACTGCTGACCCTGTCGCCGGTGGTAAATCCCCCGCGGCATCGAAAAGAAATTGCATCCTGGCCCCGATATGTTTCCAGTTCTCAAGGCGGTACATACGGTCTTTGACTTGTGCCGAAGCAATATTAAAATCTATCCACGCAGTCACCCACGTTAGGTCAGGCATTGACGGTTCTGGGTGAAAAGCCGGCAAGGACTTTTCCACAAAAACGAGTTTATCCAAGCCATTGGGCATCTTGGTCAAAATCGGATGTGGCTCAACAATTTTACCGCCCCGCCCAAAGTTGTAATCGACTCGCACATTCTCTGGCGTTATCAACGCAATTTCGGAACGCAGGACCGGTACATCTCGGCCAAGCACCATCACAGGTACCATATCCGGATCGGTAAAGACGCGTTCATACTGAAACTCGACCAAACCGCCGACTTCAGCATCAGGAACCGTCATGGTCACTTCACCCACGGCCCCCACAGGAACACGGCGCCCCCGCTTATCTTTCGGTACAATGTCTACTTGGCGAAGGTAAACTTCACGGCCATTGGGATGAACAGAGCGGCCAGCCACCTTGGTAATCGAGGAATAACCATCAACAGGCAATTTCATTGTTGCATGGCGCAGACCTCGTGGAGTGAGTACTTTATAGCGAAGCCGGTGAACCAACACCGCAATCAGCCTCTGGCGGTCTCCGGCCGAAGTCTCCCTGTATTCTAACGTCCTAATATCGTCTAAAACCGCAGCCCCTGCATCTGGCCATTCAGTGGCACTTGGGCTTGGTGGGATGACCGCTGGAGGAAATGCTGGCAAGGCAGTCGCACAGCTCGCCAAAGCCAAGAGCAGAAACGTATTTAAGATTATTCTCATCAACACGGCGTCATCCTAACAGAAAGCCTAAATGAATCGCGACTGCAACTAAGCTCAAGAGCGAGACAATCGATGTTTTGTGAGTGCGTTCGTAAACTTGCTCGAATGCTCGTTCTAGATTTCGATGAGTGCTGGCTTAGAAAAGTGGTAACCCTGAGACCACTCGATACCCAACTCACAAACTAAATCTTGAATCGCCTGATTTTCTACAAACTCGGCAATCGTATCTATTTTTAAGTTTCTCGCCATCTGTGCGATAGCACCAACAATCGCCTTGTCGGATTCACTCTCATCCAAATTACTAATCAACGAGCCGTCTATTTTGAGTATGTCTACACCGAGTGTCTTTAGGTATTTAAAGTTGGCGTAACCTGACCCAAAATCATCGATTGCAACCTTGGCACCCCACTCGTGTAACTGGTTAATCGTATCGTGAACCAACTCTGTGTAGTCGTCCAAATCTGACGATTCAACAAACTCAATCACGAGGCGCGACATATCCATATTATGCTTGAGGGCCTTCTCATGGATAAAGGGTAGAAAATCGGGCCTCACAATATCATTGAGCATGACATTGATGCTGACCGATTCTGTGCGACCCGCAAATGTTCTGAAAGTTTTCTCAATCATCGTTTCCGTGAGGCGGGGATAAAAACCATGATTGAGCGCAGCATCCATAAAATGGAAAGGCCCATAAATCACACCCATATGGTCGATGCGCATTAAGGCTTCGAACTTATCGATCACTCCAGTTTTGTTGTTGTGGATCCCTTGAAAGACAGGAACCACACCGTCATGTTCCATGGCGTAATGCAGTCTGTCGACCCATTGGGCTTCTTCTTGGACCCGGCTCTTTGTGGTGTCGCCATAAACAACCATGCTCCCATCAACATCCCTGAGGTGCGTCAGCGTAATGGTCGCGTTGTCCAGTACACTTTCTCGGCCCGTGGCTATCGCTATCTGAAGCTCCAACCTCATCCGCAACACATCATGGGTTACCGGTGAAACAACCTTAAGCGCTGTGTGCTCAAAATGAGCCAGCAGCTCTTCACTGCCCTTGCGCGCCGCCGCTTCATCGGGAAAAACGACTCCAAAGCGCCCCGAATAGAGTCGGTAGCAATTCTCAAAAGAGAACTGACGTATAAGCATACGACCCAGTTCAGCCAGTAATTGGTCACCGATTCGAGTGGTGTAGATGTTATTTATCATCTTCAGGTGACGCGGGTTGATCAGCGCCAGCGTTACCGGCCCCTCTCGTTTCTGCATCTCAATGACAAATTTCTTTCGAGAGTAAAGTCCGGTTAGTTCGTCAGTAAGATTCTGGAGACGCTCGCGGCTTAAACGGTCGAGCCATGTCAAACGCAGACGGGCTATTTCCCAGCTTAACGGGTCGCGTTCCACATCCGACATCGCAATGAATCGAAAGCTTCCGGCCCGAAATGCCACAGCCTCACCATGACTCAAAGTTTGTTTGAATGAAGTGGTCCGCGCAAGTTGCTCCCAACAGTGCTTGAGAGTGTCGTCGCGGACACCAGTGTCGACGATTTTGTCTTCTTTTTGATAGAGCGCGTACCGGATACCGGCCGGCAAAAACTCAAACGCACTCTGGGGATCGATACTGCCATCGACGCTAATCACCTTATCGGACGAACCCATAAAACCGGTGAGCTGGTTACCGAGGCTCTCCATTGTGTCGCGTGTAATTCCCTGCTGAATCTCATAACCCACACAGGTTGCCATTAACTTTTCGAGCCGAGGAATCCATTCTGCTGCAGCCTCCGGTACGTGCATGCAGTAGTTCACACCGGTTAGCTCGACCACGTGCCAGCCCGGTTGAGCTTCTCTCGAAACATCAAATCGCACGTCGAACCCAAACACGTCTTGGACGAGTTTTTTTAGGTTGTCTTGCATGCCTCTGAACTTCTCCTGGTCATTCGTAACATCCGAACTTCGTGCCACCGCGAAGCTCTTCGAAGAGCCTAACAGGTATGAAAGTTCGAAACCATGCAGCAACGATCTCTCAGACACGTGCGCGGTTATGCCGCAGCACGTTATTATTTTAAAAATGTCTTTGAAAACCGGTGTTGTATCTGCCATAGGCGCATTTGTGCGGCGAGACCGGCACTATCGCCACCCCCGAGTCAGATGACTATGCAGAGACGCGGGTTTGAGCGCAGAAAATTGAACCGTTTATCGAATGTTTTGAGTACCCCTGGCGTCCCAACGCGCCATTTTAGAGAAGTTGTCGGTATGCAGGCTGAGAGAAAATCCAATCGAATCGTACACGCTCTCGAGACGGTTGTGGGCGCCGTAGCTCGATTTTCGTACCAGCGCGCCGTCTTAACCCTTGTTTGTATTACTCTTTTTAGCATTTTAAGCTTTCAAGGCGCCCGTCGACTCACCATCGACACCGATATGATAGCGCTCCTGCCAACCACTTTTCGCAGTGTCCAAGATCTTGAAACCCTCAAAAAGCGCTACGGAGGATCGGGTGTCCTCACTTTCTACATACACGGTGCCCCCGCTGAATTTGCTGAGAAATTCGCCTTGGATATTGAGAAAGCGGTCGCTGAGCGCCCTTGGGTTCGCTCTGTTGACGCCCACCGCCCGAACCATTTCTTCGAACTTCGTGGCCTTTATTTTATGGCCCTGGAGGACCTGAAAAAGCTCCGTGACCAGCTAGGCGCTCGGGTTGAATGGGAACGACTCAATGCCAATCCACTGATGATCTCGCTCAGCGATTCCCCTGCTCCCGAGTTCGAAATCGAGCGTTTTATGAACCTCGAGAACAAATATATGCGTGACCAGGCTATGAGCTGGGCCGTGAAGCAAAACACGAGTGACCTCTACCATGACGACCAATCAGATGCCGTCGTGGTTATGGTTCGTCCCAACGGCCTCGCCACCGACTTGGTATTTTGTAAATCAGTCGTAACCGACAGCGAGAAAGTCGTGGCAGCGCTCAACCCAGCTTCTTATCACCCAGATTTAAAAGTCGAGCTTACAGGGCGGTTTAAACAACGCATCGATCAGCAAACCTCAGTCACCGGTGACCTCAAACTTGCCTCGATTACCGCGGCCTTACTGATGCTCTTTTATTTGGCATTTCACTTCCGCCGCTGGTTTGCCATCGTCCTCATTTACACGCCACTGCTTCTAGGAATCTTTTGGACCTTTGCTTTTGCGGGGATAGCCTTCGACTCGCTAAATATCCTCACAGGTCTCATTGGGGCGGTCTTACTGGGAGTCGGCATCGACCACGGTATCCACCTGCTGGGTAGCTATGAGTCTAGCCGGGCAGACAACGAATCACCTGAGGAAGCACTGGCCAATACCTTTGGGCATACGGGCCGCGCCGTTCTCTTGGCAGCGATTACGACCGCCGTTGGATTCACAGGACCTGCCCTATCCGAGTTTCGCGCCTTTGCCGAGTTTGGGACCGTCGCCGCTGCAGGTATGCTTCTCATTGTTAGCGCCTACATACTGGTGATGCCGGCCCTACTGAGCATCGCAGAGCGAACCGGCTGGAGGGCAAAAAGCCGAGATCCCTACGCCACATCTACTTTTTACAAATCCATTGACCAATGGAAACGCGGCGCGCTCATCGCAACAGCGACAGCGGCGCTACTGCTTGGCTTCGCAATTCCCTACGCCAATTTCGATTACGACTTTCAATCGCTCCAGGGCGGACACGACCTGCGCAGCGTCATTCTCAACAAAGAAGTGGGGCGTATTCTCGGCCACAGCCAATCACCCCTGCTTCTCATGGCAGACAGCGGCGAAGAAGCTCTCAAGATCTCCGAAGATATTCGAGCCAGGCAAAGAACCCTCGGAGAGGCTTCAACAATTGATTTTGTCGCAGCCCAGGCCGATCTCGTTCCGAACAATCAAGCAGAGAAAAAGCTCGTGATGGATGAGATTTACACCATCGCTCGCAAAGTTAAGAGCTCCCAACTTGAGCGTCCGATGAGACGAAAGCTACGCCAGCTCAAAAAGATGGCAAAAGTTGAACCGTTCGGTCTCAGCGACCTACCCCTGTCGGTTCAGCAACGTTTTTCAACGATTGATGGCTCGGATAGCAGCGGGGTTCTATTGGTCTACCCATCTATCGCCATCAGTGACGGAGCTCGGCTTCGCTATTTCGCCGAAGAAATCAGAAACAGTTCGCCCGAGCAAAAGCCCGTTGTAGCAGCTGGCGAGGCCATGGTTTTGGCGGATATTCTCGAAGTTATTTTTATAGAATCGCCTCAGGTTATGCTTTTCACCTTGGTGGCAGTATTCTTTACTGTATTGATTTTATTTGGAAATCTCAAAACAACGGTATTTGCACTGCTGCCTGCCACGATCACCATGGTGTTCACATGTGGCCTGGTTGCACTTACACCGGTGCATTTTGATTACCTTAACATCGTCATGATCCCCGTACTCTTTGGGCTAGGTGTAGACGGAGGAATCCACATCATGACGCGTTACTCAGAAAACCAAAACGCGGAACAAACCATGCAGGAAACAAGTCGCGCCATCACCGGTGCACTTTTGACCAGTGCTCTTGGATTTGGAGCCATGTTTCTTACCTCACACCCAGCTCTACGTTCCTTGGCCGCCCTTTCTCTGGTGGGGCTCGCCGCTAATCTGCTATCGTGCTTAGTAGGGTTACCATCCTTACTCGCCATGCTGTCTAAACGGAGTTTGACCCATGACTAAATTTTTACCTATCCTTACTCTGGCATTTGTAACTTTCGCAGCCTCGGTTGCGCCTGCATCTAAGCAGTCACCGTTAGACAAGTCGCGTATCCTGGTCGATGTTCTTCAACAGGTAGTCCAGGCCGCGGATACTAAAAAGCTTAGTGCCACTGAGTTGGCCAGTAATAAAAAAATCTATGCGCAGCTCGACCAACTCATCGATTTCAAGAAACTTACCGAGGGTCCAGTTAAGCCTCACAAGAAGTCTCTCTCAAAGAAGCAAGTTAAAACCATCAAAACTCTTTTCAAGGATGCGATTCGCAATATCGCATACCCCAAGTCGGGATCATTCTTCAAAGGTGCCGAACTCACGTGGGGCACCCCGGTTCAAACTGGAACGCAAACCGACGTCCCATTGGATATTTTTGTTGAAGAAGA
>JABJBS010000398.1 GCA_018668695.1 Deltaproteobacteria bacterium | reverse complement strand
CCGCTTTGGTCGAGGGTCCAGAGCGACACAAAGAGCATGGTCCATGCACTGACGGCGGTGATAATGAAGCTCCAAAATGGTCTCATGACTTCCCCAGGATCTCATATTTAATGCCTCAAACCAATCTGTTCTGCCTAGACTTCAGCGGGTGCCCTTGAAAAGTACTGACCAATGGGTGCAATGGGCATTCGACCCGGGTAAATTAAGCTTTATGAACCAACGACCGAATCATACGCCTCAAGACCGTGAGAAAAAACGCGACCTGGTTCGGTTCGTGGTGGTGGGCCTGGGTTTGCTGATTATCTGCGCTTTAGGCGCCGAGTCGGTGATCAGTAATTTTCAGCAGGTGATTGGAAGCGATGAGGCGAAATACACCTTCGAGGTGATGATGGACCAAGCCAAGACCCGCGGGCGGGACTTCGGGCTGACCACGGATGAGAATGGCTGTGTTAAAACCGGCAGCGAGAAAGCGGTTGAGTGCGACAAATCTGAAATGTTTGAGATTGTACGCTGCGGGAAAATCGATTCGGTCTTTTTAAATGCCTGCTTGGAGCACGCAAAGCCTTCGGAGACCTTTTGCACCTTTGTGCCCGAGTTTACAGACGGGGTGTCGGCTGCCGAGTGGCAAAAAGATACCTGCAACCAGACGGGTTATTCACAGAGTCTGAGCTGCCGTAAAGTTTACGAGATTGTGGCCGAGCACTGCGCGGCACGGCGTAAGGCAACACCGTAGCTTAGAGTATTATTGGTCGATGACCGACAAGTCGATGGGTTGTTCAATCACTGCCGCTGAGCCACTAAACGCGGGGAATCGCCATGCGTCTATTTTACGCTCAATGCACTTCGCAAGCTTCGAATTACGGTACTTCCGGCTTACCGTCCATACGTCGCGCACATCGCCTCGAGGGCCAATCGTCACTTGAACAATGATGCGCTTACTGGCGCTTTGCTTCTTTTTCAAATCGAGCTCTAGGCATGCTTTAAAATCACGTGAGCGCTTAGAGAACACTTTAGCAATGGCTCTTGGGTCAGCGGTGGATTCTCCTGACTCATCCTCGTCTACAGCCGCTCGCCGTCGTTTTGGAGCATCTGATTCTTCGAGCATTTCTTCATCGCCGGTTAAACTCTCTTCGGCCGGACTCGGCTCCTCTGCTTCGAGCACCGGATCTTGCTCAATTTCTTTATCTTTGGCCGGTTTCTTCGCCTTAGCTTTCTTCTTTTTGGGCCGCTTCTTTTGGGCCTGTTTCTTTTTGCGAACTTTAGCGAGGCGTTTTCGTTTGTGCTTTCGTTTGATTTGGGCTGGGATAAGTTTGTCTACAAGCTTGCGCAGGGTATCGGCAGCTTGGCTGGATTCACAATTGGTGGGAACGCGTTCCAGGCACTCCAGTGCCGATTCGTAGTCTTTTTCCCCAACGGCATTGAGCGCATCGAGAAGGTGGGTTTGAAACTTCAATTCGCGGCGCGTTCTGCCGACACATATCTCTGCCGGCTTGTTTTCCGGGTCGATGTGCAGAGCCCTGGCTCCAGCTTCAAGTGCTAAGCGAAAATCGCCTTCCATAAAGAGGTTGGCACAGTCGTTGGCATGAAAGACCGCGTCTTCTGTGGTGCAACCTGAGCTGAGGGTCACAATCAATATGACCGACGATAATTTGAGCGTGTTCATAACAGAATCCCCCTAACACCTTGGGGATTGTTTATTGCCGTTTCAAAGCTAGATTACAACTGAAGAGGTTAAGTTGTGGTCTAGGATGGGTCGTCTTTGGTGTTTTTGTAGAGGTTCGCAAAGGCTTTGTTGTTGATTGGGTGGAGGATTTCTCGCAGCGGCTTTTTATAACCGGTGAGCTTCTGAAAGAGCCAATGCGCGTAGGTCATACTGCGCCCTACGGGATAAATGCCGGCCAAGGTAAATAGAGACTGATTGGCCCAAGAGGGTGAAGAGGCAAACGGAGGCGGCGTATGACGTACTGCAACGCCTACCGAGAATGGGTCGAGGTTTTCAACTTCATGCCACCACCAGGGCGCATTGTAGAAAAGGTCACCAGGTTCCAGCACAAACTCATGCAGTGGCGGGCGGAAGAGAGGGTGGTCAGCGCTCGCGCCAAGGGCCCGTTGCGCACGGTAGCCTCCATAGCGTGAGCGAAAAGTTTGATAGGGGCGGCGGGTGACCGGATGAATATAGGCCGAATACTTCGGATCCATCAGGGTCCACTTTTTACGGCCATTGATCATCAAGAAGAAGTTGCCGCCTACCGCTGTGTGAAGCTGGCTGTGAACATGGGAAGACCCGATGAAGAAGTTCAAGAGGACCAGCTCGTCCCAGGATTCTCCTGGTGTGGTGAACGTGTCTTGAATTTTGCCAAGGTCCAGCTCTTCTACAAGGCTGTGGTCGCCAGTGGCAGCTTCCGTGTTGGCGTTGATGTAAATGGGCTCGTCGTGCATCCGTTCAAAGAATTCTGCAAAGGTCATCTGGCTGATCTTGGCACACACATCCCAGTCTTTGCCTTCTATATCTTTGGTCCAGGTGAGCGGTGTGCAGATCTGATTGCCTAGCTTTTCTTTGAGGTAGGGTGCCGTCCAGTTGGTGATGGCTGGGTTGTTTTTAGCAAAGCCCCGCACAATCACCGGCCGTTGGAAGTTGAGGGATGCTTCGATGAAGCTCTCGCGGGTAACTGTATCTGCATCGAGCTCCCCAAGAGGTTCTTCTTGGTCGTTATTTTCGAAACCGGTGACTTCGTGCAATTGGTCGACAATTTTTTGCTTGCGTTCAAAGCGGGGAGATTCAGACGGGTAACCTCGCCAGAGTAGGCGGTCCATGAAAAGCAATCGATAGAACTCGTTGGTCAGTTTCGAGGCTGGGTCGTTGCCGTGACCAACCAAATTGAAAAGAGACATAGAAACACTCCGTGCCCCGGTAGGAGGCCACTATCTGATATTTTGTCATACCACGAACATCACGGCATGCGAATGTGTAATCGAGTCCTTTGCTTTAAGATATCCCTTAATAAACAAGGGTTTTATCAATGGATGCAATCGATTGGGAAACCGGATACCATCTTCAAGGATCATTGACGTAAGGACCACTTTTGAACACATCATCGGCGCTCAAATCGAGCTCTCTTTTGTTTGCCCAGCTGCAGAAGCATGTGGGTGAACGGCCGGATGAGGTCGCGTTTCGGATATTACCGAATGGTTCTATCAATGAAGCCTTAACCTGGACCTGGGCGGAGCTTTTTGAGCAAACCGAACGCGTTGCGCGGGTTCTACAATCCAAGCTCAACGCGGGTGACCGGGCCTTACTACTTTACGATACCAGCCTGGACTTCATAGCATCTTACATGGCGTGTTTGGGAACGGGCGTCATTGCTGTGCCTGTGCCTCCGCCGGACCCGAGCCGCCCGACCGCAAGTCTAGAACGGTTGCGCGGGGTAATCTCCAATGCTTCGCCGGGCATTGTTCTGAGCAGCGCAGGCTTTGTTGCACAGCTACCCATGCTGGCGGCGATGGCTCCCGATATTGCTGCATTGGACTGGTTGGCAACGGATGGTTTGGAGGCAGGTGGAGCAGATCCGGGATGGCACGCGTATGCCTCTGATCCGGATGCAGTGGCGATGCTGCAGTATACTTCGGGCTCTACGGGGCATCCGAAGGGCGTCATGCTCACCCAGCACAACCTAGCCCACAATACCGAAGGTATGGGTGTGGGTTTAGAGCTTGATGAATCGACTCGGTTCTTTTCCTGGATGCCTTTGTTTCACGACTTTGGGCTGATTGCTGTGGTGCTGTCTTCTATTCGCCTTGGGGCGGAGGCAACGTTGATGTCTCCACTGGCATTTCTCCAAAAGCCCGAGAGATGGCTTCAGGGGATTTCTCATTTTAAGACAGATATCAGTTGTGCGCCGAATTTTGCCTATGCGCTCTGTGTTTCAAGGTGTTCCGATGAACTCGATGTTGACCTTTCCCATTGGCGAATCGCGGGAAATGGCGCCGAGCCGATACAACTCGATACTTTAGAGGCATTCTTAGAGAAGTTTGAACCTAAGGGGTTTAAGTGGAGTGCTTATAACCCCATGTATGGCTTGGCCGAGTCTACGGTTGCGGTGACATGTAAGCCGGAGGTCAGCAAGCCGATTCGAGAACTGCACGTCTCGAAGGCGGCCCTCCTGGAGGGTGTGATTCAAGAGGTCACTTCTCAGGGTGACGATTGTTTGCGGATGCCTTCGGTGGGGCGTACTTGGCTTGATCAAGAAGTTCGAATTGTGGCGCCGGCATCCATGCAAACCTGCACGGGAAACGAAGTAGGCGAGATTCTTTTAAAGAGCGGAAGTGTGGCTCGCGGCTATTGGCAGAACGAGGAAGAAACAAACAAGGTTTTTCTAAGCGCAGGTGAGCATGCCGGGTTTATTCGCACGGGTGATATGGGAATTTTCAGAGATGGTCAGATCTATGTCACAGGGCGACTTAAAGATTTGCTGATTGTGCGTGGCCAGAACCACTGGCCTCAAGATTTGGAGAAATCCATTGAGGGCTCTGGTGCCAATATTCGACCAGGTTCTGCGGCGGCCGTAGCTGATAGCAAGGAGCGGGTTTATCTTTTCGCCGAGGTTCGTCAGGACGCAGGTGAAGCGGATATTGACCAGTTACTAACTGTGATGACCGAGGTCCACGGAGTCAGCCCTTATCGAGTGGTGTTGCTGCGTCCTAAGAATATTAAGAAAACCACCAGCGGAAAATTGAGACGCAAAGCCACCTTGAAGGCGTATGAAGCAGGCAAGCTTAAAGTTGCTCTTGAAAGACAGGTCCAAGAAGAGGCGTTGGCTAAACAAGATATCCCAGCTCTTCTCGCGCGCATCACAGGGAAGCATTTAACCGCTGCGGAAAAACGAAAAACCTTTTCAGCTCTGGGTTACGATTCAGCAACGCTTGCAGAGCTTACGGGTCTTCTCGCTCAAGAACTTGGCCGAGATTTCTCTCCCACATTGCTCTACTCTCTCAGCACACCGGAAGCTTTAATAGAGTATTTGCAAGACGGTCAGGCGTCTTCCCCGGATACTCAAAGAGCCTCGGTAGATGAGCCGATTGCCATCATTGGTGCGGGGTGCAGGTTTCCGGAAGATATAGAGTCCCCACAGGACTTCTTCCAGAGCTTACTAGACTCGAAAGATTTCATCACAGAAGTGCCGGCCGATCGCTGGGATGGTGATGCTTGGGTGGGTGCTCAAGGCGAAGCCGGTAAAACCATCACCAAGGCAGGTGGTTTTATTGAGGGCATTGCCAAGTTCGACGCATCCTATTTTGGGTTAGGTGGACGCGAAGCCAGTGAGATGGACCCTCAGCATAGGTTGGCCTTGGAGGTCACTTATCACGCTCTTGAGCAAGCAGGGATGGCACCGGACAGCTTAAGCAAGCAGGAGGTTGGGGTTTATTTTGGTGCAGCACCTTCGGAGTATGCGCTTAACAATTTTTACCAACATCCTGAGTCTATTGGAGCGTGGTCGGGAAGTGGTGTGCACCCTGCAGCGCTGTCTGGTCGGCTGAGCTATTTACTTGGTTTACGTGGGCCAGCGCTGACGGTGGATACAGCCTGCTCCTCATCCTTAATGGCACTTCATTTGGCCTGTGCGGCGCTTCGGCAGGGTGAATGCTCGGCCGCGATTGCCGGCGGAGTGAATGTGATGCTCACCCCTCACGCTACGGTTTATTTTTCAACATTGGGTGCATTATCACCCACGGGTCGTTGTCGCAGTTTCAGTGCGGATGCCGATGGTTATGTACGCAGTGAGGGTGCGGTTTCGGTGGTACTTAAGCGATTAAGTGATGCCCAAAGAGACGGTGACACGATTTGGGGTGTGGTTCGGGGCACGGCAAGTAACCACGACGGTCAGAGTAATGGTTTTACTGCACCTTCTGGAACGGCGCAGCAGGCTGTGATGCGAAAGAGCTTAGCTCAAGCAGGTATCGATGCCAGTGAAGTCGGCTATGTGGAAGCGCACGGGACGGGAACACCCTTGGGTGATGCCATTGAAGCTGAAAGTGTGGCGGCGGTGTATGGCAAGGCCGACCCGATTTACTTGGGTGCGGTCAAGAGCCAGGTGGGTCATACCGAAGCTGCTGCTGGACTCGCTGGTCTGCTGAAGGTGGTCATGGCACTTCAAAAACAGGTTTTGCCTCCCAACCTTCATCTAACGGAGGACCATCCGCAGATCGACGCAAAGCAGATTATTCTACCGCGGAAGTCATATGCTCTACAGACGAGCTATGGGGCGGTGAGCAGTTTTGGATTTACGGGAACCAATGTCCATGTGATTTTAGAAAAGGCTCCGGACGAACTTGCATCAAAGCCACGCACTGAAGCATTCCTAGCACTTTCCGGGCAGAACCGGCAGGCACTTGAATTCAATGCCGCTCAGTTGAAGCATTGGCTCGAGGCAAATCCAGAAGAGCCAGCTCTTGAGATAGCTGAACAGTTAAGCTGTCAGAGAAGTCAGCAACCTGTGCGGCTGGGGCGGGTGGTGAAGAGCCGTGAAGAATTATTAGAGGTTCTTAAGCAACCGAGGCCGCTGAGAGAAGTTGAGCAAGAGCCTAAAATTGCGTTTCTTTACTCGGGGCAGGGCAGTGCATCGGTTGGGATGGGCTTTGAATTCGGGCAGCGCTATGACGTGTTTAATGAAGTGATTGAGCACTGCCACAAAGTGTTGGGCAAAAGCTTCAACCTAAAAGGTCGCCTAATAGGTGCCCAAGAGGGCTTACTTGATACACGCTACACGCAAGCGGCATTGCTCGCGTTTGAAACCGCTCTGACACAGGTTTGGAAATCGGTGGGCATTGAGCCTGTAGCGGTTTTAGGGCACAGCTTAGGTGCATTTTCAGCCGCAGTGGAAGCTGGCTCGCTTAACTTGGATGCAGCGCTTCACATGTTGGTCAGTCGTGGTGAACACATGTCGAATGCACCTGCCGGCGGTATGTTGGCGATTCGAGCATCGGTGGAAGAAATCCAGCCGTTTTTAGAGAAATCCGAGTTGTCGCTTACGGCGCATAATGGTCCTGCCTCGGTGGTTCTTGGTGGCGCTATCGATGCCGTGAGAAATTTTAGTGAGACTTGCAAAAAGCAGGGCTTCAAGCATCAATTGCTAGACGTCGAGCGGGCTTTTCACTCAAGCCTTATTCAGGATGCGAGCCGCGCATGGGCCAAAGACATTCAATCCGTAAAGTTTCAGAAGCCTTCGATTCCTTGGGTTTCCGATAGTCATGGCAAGCTGATTGAATCCATGTCCAGTGGTGACTGGCTTTCGCACGCTCTAAAGCCGATTCAGTTTTATTCAGCGCTTGAAGAGCTTGCGAGTATGAACGTTACCCATTGTTTGGAAATCGGGCCAGGGCGCACGCTTACTGCATTGGCCAGTCAGTCGGGTTTACCTTTCGAGGCATTGGCATCGAGCGACAACAAAACACCTGAATTCCATCTCCACACTGCAGCCTCGTTATTTGAGGCCGGTGCACCCGTTCGTATGCCTGCTTACCATGGTCGCCGTATGCATTCGCCCCCAACAGCCTACTTGAGAAAACGTTACTGGTACGGTGAGCCCGTTCACGACTCAAGCTTGAGTTTAAAGAACTGGTTACATGCTTTTGAGCCCGATAAAGCCGGCGGTATGGTTTGGCGTGAGCCTAAGGTTGGTGAGAAGAAGCTGCATAAGAATATGCATGTGTGTGTGACGGGTGCGGCTGGTGGTATTGGCCGGGCGCTTTGTATTTATCTCGCGCAATATTACCAGATGCGCATGACCTTGGTGGGCCGTTCGGCACGTGAGCAGCGTGAGGATGAGCTGATCGCAGCGATTGAGAAGGCTGGAGGCGAAGCCGTTTGGATTCAAGCAGATCTAACGGATACGCAGCAGGCTCAGAGTTTCGTGGAACAAGTGGATGCGAAGGTAGACATATTGTTTCACCTTGCAGGAACCACCGGTTCAGATGCGATGAAGACCAAGCGCGATAGCCTTCTCAATATCCAAGACTTGACCGCTAAACATCAGGTTTTGTTTTCTTCTATCTCGGGTGTGGTACCCGGGCTTGCCACCGGTATTGAAGAGTATGCCGCCGCGAATGCATGGCTTGACGATTTTGCTCGAGAGGGTCAGGTCCAAGGCCAATCCGTCCAATCTATTGCTTGGGGACCCTGGCAGGGCGACGGAATGAGTGCTGGAGCAAAAGATTTTTTCGATGTTCGAGGGATTCGGAGCATCGAGGCAGGTTGGGCTTTTGAAGTTCTAGAGCATGCTTTGGCCTCTGAAGAGCCAAATCTGGCCGCTTTCTACCGTAAGCGCTCGGTTCGGGCTGAAGCAATGGATCCCGCGGAACTCGAAGAGACGATTCGAGGTTTGTTGGCGAAGGCTATGAAGCAGCCACCGGAGTCGATCGACCGTGACCAGAGCTTTGCTGAGCTGGGTATTGATTCACTCATGGCTCTGGACCTTGTGAAAGACATCGAAGAAATGCTCGGTAATGGGCTTCCAACGACTCTGCTCTATGAGCATGACACGCTCGCCAAACTGGTTGCAGTTTTATCTGGAAATGTAGAGCGCAGTGAACGGGCTGTTCACACCGACCAACAGCTGCCCGGTTTGCCATTGCTTCCGGCTCAAGAGACCTTCGTGGTGCAGCACTACTTTTTCCCCGATATGCCGGCGAATGTTGGCTTAAGCGTTAACGTGGAAACGCCAGATGGAAGCGCCATTGATGTGCAAAAGCTCAAAGTAGCGCTCTCAAGGCTTGTAGAGCGACATCCTGTGCTGACCTCGGCGATCCATCGTATTGAGGACCAGTGGAGAATGCTTTTGGGGCAGGCGGCACCTGCTCTTGAAGAACACGGCAGTATTGATGAAGCAGAGCTCAACAACATTCGCTTTGATTTAGAAAAGGGACCCATGTTTGGGGTTCATTGCGACACTAAGCGCGTTCTTCTTTTGGGTCACCATGTCTTGGTGGATGCTTGGAGCCAAAAGCTCCTGGCCGAAGACCTTTTGCATCTTTATTCTGAGGAATGTGGGCACGCGGTTGAGCCGCTTCCTACCCTGGAGACGGGTTGGCAGGATGTGGTGCATGCATCCCATGGTATTGCGGATATTGATTTACCTTGGTGGAAAACAAAGCTCGACCACGGCGTCGCCCCGATACATTTGCCTTGGCAGTCGCCAGTGGATGCTCCCTCGTCGGGAGGATGTGGTCAGCAGCGCCTAACGTTGGATGCCACGCTCACAGAGCGCCTTCAATCCTTTGCCAAGCAACACGACGTTACTTTCCCGAGCCTTGTTCTTGCCGCTTATCAAAAAACGCTCTTTGACCGCAGTGGCCAAGAACAGGTTACGGTTCGAGTGGCTCAGGGGCGCCGTGAGGTGAGGTTACCTGATATCGAGCGTGTGGTGGGTTCGATGGCCGATAGCTTGCCAATAACCACCCACATTCAAGCCCAAGAGCCACTGCTTGAATTGGCCAAACGAGCCCATAACGGACTGCAAGAGGCGAATGCCCATGGTGCGGTATCATCGCTGGCACTCGCCCAACTGGGAGATTTTCGTGCATGCGGCCCGGCTGGACTCACGCCATTTTCTTTCTCGTTTCCGCTTTTACCGGGCCTCGACCAAATTGGTGAGCTCACGATTACGGAGCTTCGGGGCACGGCAGGCGGCGGTTTCACGCGTCTCACGCTCTTAGCTTGGGTCTTTCGCGATGAGCTGCATCTCACATTTAATTATGCTTTGAGTCACCTCGAGAGCGCTCAGGTGCAAGCCTTACTTGAGAGTGTTCAAGGTGAGTTGGTGGATTGCCTCCAAGAGGCTGAGGAGTCGTCGAAGCAGGTCCAATTTCAGATTATAGAGAGGGCTAAAATCCACCCAGACCGCGTTGCGGTGGGCACGATGACGTATGGGACTTTGGCGCGTCGCTCTGCGGCTCTTGCCAAGAAGCTCAAGGGTTCAAGAATCGGAATTTTAGGTTCACCTTCTGAATACGCTGCGGCTGCAATCTTGGCGGTTCTGCGTACGGGCGCTGCTTGGGTACCTATGGATCCTCGTTGGCCAGATGCCCGTATCCAGCAAGTGCTTGAATCATCGCAGCCGAGCCTTTTGCTCTGTAGCAAGGAGCATGCAGACCGTGCGCGGACCGTGTGGCAGCATGAGGTTGTTGTGATCTCGGATGAAGAGTCGGATGATGGCCCGCTTTTAGAAGGCGAACTCTCCCACATCATGTACACCTCTGGCTCAACCGGTGCGCCGAAGGGCGTCATGGTGAAGCATGCGAGCTTGAGTAACTGGCTTGGATGGATTCAGCGAGCGTTTAATGTAGACGAAACGGACTGTTTTTCATGGACGTCTTCTTTAAGCTTTGGCGGAACACTCCGGCAGCTTTTTTCACCGCTTCAAAATGGGGCCAGGACCTTCCCCGTTTCTTCGGCCGAGCTTCGTGATCCAGATGCGTTTCTTAAGGTGCTCCATGACGAGAAGGTTACAAATCTCAATACGGTACCGAGCCTTTTGAGGCATCTGATTGCAGCTGCAGACCGCAGTACATATGAGGACCCGTTTCAGCATTTAGAATGGGTTTTGATTGGCGGAGAGGCGATGACGCCAGATTTGATTCGAAAATGGCGCGAGCGTTACGCTGGCTCGGCGCGATTTGCGAATCTCTATGGATCAACGGAAACCATCGTCAACGCCAGCTGGTATGAAATTGTTCGAGAGCCGGCAGCCGATGAGCTTCACGTACCCGTAGGTTGGGCTCGCAGCGGCGTGCAGATGCATTTAATCGATGTTGTGGATGGAGTAGGGGAGCTTGCAGTCTCTGGGGCCATCGCCGAAGGCTATTGGAATATGCCTGAGCAAACCGCGGCAGCATTTATCGAACATCCTGAATATGGGCGAGTTTATAAGACTGGAGATTTGGCACGGCGGCTTGGAGATGGCTCTTTCGTGTATCTGGGGCGCTTGGATATGCAGGTTCAGATTTATGGCAACCGAGTTGAGCTGGCCGAGGTTGAGCATGCGCTGGTAAGCCACCCTGCTGTGGATGCAGCCATGCTCTTGTATGAAGAGGGTCAGCTGATAGCTGCCTACCAAGGCCAAGATGAGGCAACACCTGCACGGCTTCGAGAATTTTTGAGCGGTCTTTTACCGGATTATATGGTTCCCCATCAGTGGAACCGAGTAGACGTGTTGCCGCGTAATACGGCTGGGAAGAAGGATAGGATTGCGCTGCGGGATTCTTTAAAAGACCAAGCGCCAACCGGACCTACTCGCCCTGGAGTCACGCACGGAGAAGATAGGCAGGCAGTGCTTGCAGGTATTTGGCAAGAAGTATTGCAACTGCCTGAATTGCCTAAGGCTCATGACAACTTCTTCGAACTTGGTGGTGATTCGATTCGTGCATTGGAGGTACTACAGCGTTTGCAGAGCCGAGCTGGGCTGAGTGTGCGACCCATGGTGGTTTATGAGCATCAAGAGCTTGGAGCTTTAAGCACAATGCTGGAAAAAAGCGATGCGAAGCGAGCGCGGCCGACTCATTTAGAAAACAACTCTCTTTCCACGGTGCAACGGGGTTTTTGGACCGCTCATCGGCGTAATCCGGAGCATCCTCCGCTTTGGGCTGCGCGTGTGCCGCTATTAGGTGAGCTAGATCCGGATTCCTTACAACGGGCCTTGAATGAGGTTGTGCGGCGCCACCCGGTGCTGCGAACGAGTTTTCATGCAGGTAAGAGTGGGCCGGTTCGGCGTGTTCATGAAGAGAGTCAGCTGCGCATTACCTTTGATGACCTAACGGTGGTATCGAATACGCTCCGTGAAGAAGCCTTGGAGATGACTTGGAAGATTGAAACCCAAGTGATGTACCCTATGGAAACCGTGCCGCTTTTCCGTATTCGAGTGGTTAAGGTTGGTGCCAAACAACACACTCTCTTCTTTTCTGCGCACCATATTATTGCCGATGCATGGAGTTCTTGGGTGCTTACGCGTGAATTGCTTACCTTGCACGAGTCTTATCGGTTAGGGCGACAAGCGAGTTTGGGTCCGGTTGCATCTTATGCCGACGTCGCGCAGTCGGTGACGGAAGTGGATGACCGCTGGTGGGATAGTTATCTGGCCGATTTAAGCCCGCCACCGCCTCAAGAGAACACACAAGTCCATGAGGCACATATCGAAATCGACGCCGAGCATTGGTCGCGCCTGCAAGCGCGTGCCAGTCGAACCAGCTCTACACCCTTTATGCTTACGATTTACGCGCTCTTTCGCTCCTTGATGGAGGTGAAAGGTACGAGCGATTTGGTCATTTCAACGGCCTTGTCGGGACGAGAGGGTCACCTTGAGACCTTGGCTGGTGTGGTGGGCCCTTTTGCGAGAGCTTTGCCAATCCGGGCTCAAGCGCCTCTTTCTTTAGAGAGTGTGGTAGCAAGTTTAGAGCAGGCGATGGCGCATTCTGACGCTTCGATGAGTTCGATTGCGAGAGCTGCCGGTACGGCGGCCATGAGTACTTTGGGCCGTTATTTCTTATCGTGGATGGATTCTTCGATTGTCGCCAAGCCGGAAGGACAGCTCCAGCCGCAGTGGCCCGAAGGTAAGTTCGCTTACGATACCGCATCGACGGATACGGAACTCATGGTTGGCGCGTTGGTTCATGATGGATTACGTTTGAATTTACATGGCACCGAGATGATTCATGAGCTGGTTCCAGTGCTCAAGCGGGAGATTCTCAAGCTTTGTATTCCTAAGTCGAGTCTTATCGTTTACGCACCGGCAGGTTTGGTTTTACCGAAAGGTACACCGCCGACGCTGGTGGAGAAGGTCACCAGTGATTACAGCGAGACTGAGCTCATCGGTATTCCTGTTGCAGCCGATCAGCTTTTCAACACCCCAGAGGTGCCCCGCTTGATTCAGGAGGCGGCAGCGCTGGCATCATCGCCAATTGTTACGCTCGCCGGAATGCTTCCATCGCTTACAGGTTTGGGTGCGCAGCCTACACTTGTGAATAAGTCGATCAGCACCGGCCACGGCGCCACCGTTTGTGCGATGTATTTCAACACTGCGGCGATGATTGAAGCATTGGGTTTGGATTGGCCGGATTTACATGTGGGCGTTCTGGGTTATGGCTCGATTGGGCGTTCAAGCCTGGAGCTATGCCTGGCTAAGCTTGGTAAACCCCGAAAGGTCAGCCTCTGTGATCCGAAGTTAGACAACGGCGTGCTCAACCTTGATGAGTGTGACCT
>JABJBS010000397.1 GCA_018668695.1 Deltaproteobacteria bacterium | reverse complement strand
TTCTTCCGGTTCAGGAAGCGTCTCTGGAGTTTGTTCTTCTTCCGGTTCAGGAAGCGTCTCTGGAGTTTGTTCTTCTTCCGGTTCAGGAAGCGTCTCTGGAGTTTGTTCTTCTTCCGGTTCAGGAAGGGTTTCTTGAGCTTGTTCTTCTTCCGGCTCAGGAAGGGTTTCTTGAGCTTTTTCTTCTTCCGGTTCAGGAAGGGTCTCTTGAGCTTTTTCTTCTTCCGGTTCAGGAAGGGTCTCTTGAGCTTTTTCTTCTTCCGGTTCAGAAATGAGCTGGTCGAGCCTTTGATTGACGACCGCAACCAACTCTTGAAGCCTCTGCGATTGGTTATGGGCATCAGGCCCAAACCCTAAGATTAAGCCTTCTATTTTTTGATGAGCTCGAAGAGCGATGGCGAGAGCCGGTGTCGATGTTGGAAGATCGAGAACATGCTCGGAGTGAGTATGCACCAGCTTGAGCTCATGAGCTTCTTCTTGCTGCATAGCTACGAGAAGCTCGGGCCAATCATCAACGATGAGTGGGTAGGCGATTTCTTGAGTGCCCCGGCGGCCTCCCTGACCACTTAAAGTCCCGTCTTCGTAGCTGAGATGGACCACAGTCTGGAAATACTCGCTGCACGCACCAAGGAGTTGCTCGATTAAAACAGCAGGTGTCGTCGCAGCTGTCGATGCTTCTTCAAGTGAACTCAATGGAGATGAAGATGTCACCAACTCTTCTTGAGGAGTTGCCAATTCTTCTGGTGGTGATGCCAGTTCAGGGACAGGGAATGTGGTTTTCGGGGGTGTATCGGGCCTCTGGGCCAAGGATTCTAAGAGGGTAGCAAACCGTGGTGGCGGCTCTTTGCTGTAAAGTCGGCGCATGGCATCGTGGAGCCTGGCTTCCACCGCTACAACCGCTACAGGTTGCAGTTTGATTCGCTTTTGAATGCGTTCAAGCACGCGGGGATGAGGCGGTGTGGCTACAAGAAGCCTAATGGAATTCCCGCTGATCCTCAGGGGCGCCATCCGATAGGTTTCAGCATAGTGCCGGGGAAACGTTTCGACGATTCCCATATCTACGCGCTCAATCTGGCCCCGGTTCGCTGACTCAAGCTTATAGTGTTGCTCCAGAACATCGAGGATGTCACGTTCATTTAAGAGATCTGCCTCAAGAAGGGCGGTGTCCAAGGTCCCACCTCGGGAACGTTGTACACCGAGGGCGTCGAGAATATCTTCTCGTTCAATAAGGCCCGAACTTACAAATGCTTCAGCGAGTGTATCTGCCATCTCAGTTCCTCTTAGAGGCTGCCGGATAAAACTACAGGAAACGAAACCGGAACTGGTTTACCGTTGAATTTCGGAAATCTCCAGTTTTTCACACGACGCATCGTACATTCTGCCATCGGTGAATCATCAAAGCCCTTGGAAGCGACTCCAACTTTGACAACTGTTCCGTTGGCAGCAATCGTCATCTCGATTTCCATTTTACCTTTGGGTGATTCGCCTTTGCGCATCGCCTCAACAAGACAAAGGTTCATGGAGCGGTTGTTGTCCGTGATAACCTTGTAGATGGATTCGGAGGTGAGGCCGTCCGGTAAGTTTGGAGTTGAAATATCCGATGGCTTGGTCAGTTTAATCTTCTGACGTTTTTTACGTATATCGGTGAAGATACTGGTCGCCATATCTTGCTCATTTTTAGAAAGGGAGTGAGATGTATCAATTCCCTTTTCAGCAACAGGTCGTAATTTGACCTTAGGCGCTTTAGATTTTTTCTTTTTGTTGAGGCCCATCAATTGCTGCCGAAGCGCGTTGCGTTCCTCCTCCGTCATATTAGAGGAGACGAGTTTTTCTTCTACACGCTTCGCCGCGCGATCGACGTTGGGATCTTCGATACCAGTGACGCTGTATACGAAACCAAGGCCTGGGATTTCAATGTACCCCATGAGGTCGAGAGTCACTGTTCCTGCAATGAGACAAAACATAACACTGCCGACCACCGCGGCGATGCGGTTGTTGCGTCTTCGCTCAAAAATCCCGGCAGTTGCCATAAAAACTCGAGTGGCTTCGCCAGGAGCAGCGGTGATGTAGTTTTGATCTGGATTCACGCCCATTTTTAAGGGCTTCATTGTGTTGTGCTCGTTGCTGTTTCCTTCGCCTTCAGCATTTCCCGCATAGCCGCCGCGAGCCATGGCTTCTCCGGTGGGAACACCGGCAAGTAAGGCTGCAGCAGAGACCACATCTTCTGCCTTTGGAGAAGGGGGTGCGGTAAGCTCTGAAGTCAAGTCACCTTCTTGAGTGTCAAAAAGATGAGGCATCGTTGTGACTTCGTCCGTGTCGCTGATGTCGTGGTTGGCATCAATGAATGGACTAAAGGGCTCGTCTGCTGGAGCAGAGAGGCTGGCAAAGTCAGGCTCTGTAGCCGGTGCATCGTCGTCGATGACAACTGGAATAGAGTCAGTATTGTCGAGCGACTCGGGCGAGCTTTCGGCGTTCTGCGGGGCCGCCTCATGAGGTGCCGTGAGATTCTCGTCAGTTGTATCTACAAAAGGTTCCGGCTCCGGCTCAGGCTCCGGCTCAGGTTCAGGCTCAGGTTCAGGTTCAGGTTCAGGTTCAGGCTCTGGCTCAGGTTCCGGCGTAGGTTCTGGCTCAGGTTCTGGCTCAGGTTCTGGAAGAGAGGCTGCCTTGGTGGTTTGGTTGAGGGCTTTTTCTAAGTCCTCGATGGCGATTGCCTGAGTTGGATCCTCTGCAATATTGGATTGAGGAGCCTGCGGTGCAGGTTCTTCTGCGGCAGGCGTTCCCATCGTTTGAGCCAATGCTTTTGCAAGGTCGTCTCGGTTGATAGCAACGGTTGGCTCGTCTGCCAGCATATCGCTGCTATCAGATACTGCAGGTTGTTGCGGCGGAGTGGGTTCTGGTGCGGCGGTAGGCTCTTTAGGAGTCATGACCCGCCAAGAAGCATCACCAGATTGGTTGGCTGGTTCAGCAAACTCAGGGATTTTACCGAGAGTTAGCCAGTCGCCCATACCTTCGCGCCATGAGTAGGTTCTTCCATCAATTTGCTTTCGTCCAAGCATGGCCAGAACTTCTTGCTGTCCGATGGGACCAATTTGTTCTCCGGCGACAAGCACGAACCAGATTTTTTTATCATCTTCTGGTGGTGGTGGAGGCGAGGGTGGATTGGGAGATGCCGTTTTATTGGCAACCGCCTCTTGAACTCTAAAGCCACTCACCGGTGTTTCTGCGGGTTGAGAAACGTTTGCTACGGGCTCTTGAACTTCTCCTGTTGCGGTCTCTTTTCGCCTTAGGCGCATCACGTAACCACACTTTTTACAGGTAAAGCGCAAGGTTCGCGCAGAAGGAACTTTTTCGTCCGCTACACTGTAACGGGTACTACATTTAGGGCAGGAAAATCTCACAGGATGTTTACCAGATGTTGCTTGATGTTGTTACGAACGTCTTCACTGGGAGCACTGAGAAGGGCTCTCTCCCACATTTCGACAGCTTTACGTTTAAAACCCTTAGCTTGATAAAGTAATGCCAAGTTTTGGGCGGCGGCATAGAGGTTTGGATCGAGCTCCATGGCTCTCTCATAGTGATACATCGCTTGGAAGCTTTGAGCGTCTTTCTCAAGGACTTGCCCAAGGGCGAATTGAATGCGTGAGGAAAATGGCTCTTCCGACTCTGCTTGCCTAAGCAAGGTAAAGGCCTGCGCAAAGTCATCTTGTTCAAAAGCTTGAATAGCCGAGCTAAAATGTTCTTTAGCGCTCTGTCCCAGTTCATGGGGTTTAGGGCAGGGCTCTTGTTTTAGGAGAGTTGATACTTTCTCTCGCAGATCGGCAACACGAAAAGGTTTCTCCAAGAAGGAATCAACGCCGTAGGTATTGGTGATGTCTTCAGCGATTCGCCAGCCTCGGTACATTGCAGAGATCATCAAAACAGGTACATGACCGAATTTGCGACTCTCTTTTACTTTACGACAAATTTCGAAACCGTGGACTTCAGGTAGCATTGCATCCAAGACCAAGAGGTCAGGCTTTTTCGTTTTGATAAGCTTAAGTGCTTCAAGCCCTCTGCTTGCACCAACGACCCGATAACCTTCAGCCTCGAGAGTTTTCATAATGAGATGCTGAATTTGAGGATCATCTTCAACCACGAGTATACAAGCGCGCTTGTCATTGGGCGTTTCCGGTAGATCGGCCACTTCGACGATGATGGTGTCGCCATCATCCTGACTTTCGGGATCTGAAATCAGAGCTTCAGCACCCTCGGGCTCAACTTGGAACATCGCAGCGGCATCGATTTGCACGGTTGCATCGGTTCTCGGCGCAAATGGACCTTTGTAGATTTCGTCCTGAGTTGTGTAGGCCGCTTCAATGGCTTGGAAGAGTTGTTCGTGAAGGCAAATATGGGGCCGTACAGACAACCCGGTTGCAAAGCTAACTTCTTCTATGACTTGTTGGTCCATGGGGTTAACCATGCCCAGAAGTAAATTACGATCCTCTACACCAATCGGAAGTACCAGTTGTTCTTGGGCAACCTTTTCAGGAATGAGCTGCAAAACTTCGCGCTCAATTTCGATGGTATCAAGATCTACCGTGGGATAACCGTAATAGGTGTTGAGCGCTGATAAGGCTTGGTCTTTTGTGATGTGACCAGCTTGTACCGCTGCAGAAGCTAAGCGTGTCTGGCTAAGCAAACGCTCACGTCCCAGTTGCTCAACAGTATCTCGGTCTAGAAGACCTTGGGCGACTAAAAAGTCACCAATGCGTTGTTTGCCCACCATGCCTCTGCCTGAAGTCTCCCACTGCTTGGGGTTGGCTGGATACTATCAGTAGGGAACCTTGTCTACAAACGACCCGGTGTCTTCTTCTTTGACTGATTTTTGAGGAATCCCAGTTTTAGGAGCAATGGGTTGGTCGGGCCGGATTTGAAAAGATTGGTACATCGTACCAATCGCTGCTGCAAAAGATGAACCATCTGGTTCAAAGCACTCGAAGTGGAGGATGAAAGCCTCTTGGCCGGCGACGATAAAGACCTCTTCGAGGGCTCTGGGATACTGAATATTGCCTTGGTAGTGGTAGCTGGCGGTGATGGCGGCGGCGGGATAACCACCTATCATGGCATCGGCTTTGGCAAGCTCTTTGAAGCCGGGAAGTCTACCGAGACGATTCTCAATGGCTTTGAGCCGGAGCAGCCGGGGGTGAGCTCCGGGTGGAACATTGATTTTTTGGACCATGAGCTGGGTTTCGACTCGGGCGCCGATGGGTTTAAATGTGGCACTTTGACCCGGTCGAAAATCAGAAACCTGCCATTTACCGGGGAGCTGGATGCTGAAAAGGCCATCCGGGCTTTTGAATAACCTTGGTTTTTTGGGACCAAAGAGCGGGTTTTGGGCACTAAGTTGCGCGGGAACCACAAAGCTGAGGATTAGAAACGTAAATAATACGCACCAGGGAGATTTTAGTAGAGCTTTAAGCATCAAGTAGATCCTAGCCTTGAGAGTTGACCTAAGCAACGAAGTTAACGGATCTCAAATACTTCGCCTGAATCTACAACTTTTAGAGTCTCGCCGTCTTTAAGCATCAGGCGACCTTCGCTGTCGAGCCCACAAGCGGTTCCGCGGATTTGCCCGTCACCCGATTGGGCCTGAACCGTTTTGCCGTTTAATGCATCCGCACTTTTCCAATAGTCCAAAGTTGGGGCAAGCCCTTCTTGGCTCCAGGTCGCGATGCCAGCTTCCAATTCCTCAAGAATCAGTTCGATGCATGCGTCGATGCTTGTTGGGGCGTCGCTTAGCTCATTCATGCCGACATACAGAGACTTGATTTCATCATTTAAAACAACATTTTGCGCGCTTTTTAGGTTGAGGCCATAACCTATCAAAACAGCGTGTCCACCGGGCGATTCTTCGGTTTTCACATCAATGCACTCGAGTAAAATACCGCAGAGCTTCTTCGTGCCAACCAGAATGTCGTTGGGCCACTTAAGCAGTGCGTTTTTCGCACCCAGCTTACTGAGGGCTTTGTGAATTGCCACGCCGGTAACCAGGCTGAGCTGGTGAACTTTGTCACGGGGCTCTTTGGGGTAAACGACGGTGGTCGCAAATAACCCTGCGCCCTCGGCTGAGAACCAATCCCGGCCTCTTCGTCCTCGGCCCGCTGTCTGGGATGTTGCGAGGATCGTCGTACCCGGATGAACGCCTTGTTGAGCAGCTTTGAGCGCCTCGGCCATCGTGCTCTCGACTGTTTCAAAACGTTGAACGTGTTCTTTAAAGCTCATTGATTATTCCTCCAACATATCCAAGCCTAAATCGGCTGGAACAACAGTATGGGTCAAAGCACCCATAGAGATGCGATCGACACCAGTTTGGGCAACTCGGGTGATATCTGTAATCCCAATTCCGCCGCTTGCTTCCAATTGTGCTCGGCCTGCAGTTCGTGTCACTGCATCCTTTAAGTCTTTATCAGAAAAGTTATCGAGCAATATGATGTCAGGTCCAGCACTGAGTGCTTCGTCGAGTTGATCAAGACCGTCAATTTCAACCTGTACAATCATGGACGTACCGACTTTGGCCCGAGACATTTCGATGGCCGACTGAAGAGAGCCAGCTGCTGCAATGTGGTTGTCCTTGATCAAAACAGCGTCGAAAAGCCCTACGCGGTGATTAAAAGCCCCACCGGTTTTCACAGCGGCCTTTTCAAGTAATCTCCAACCCGGCGTGGTTTTACGTGTGTCGTAGATTTTCGCCGAGCAATCATCGGGGACTTGGTCGGCTGCGATACGAGCGCCGTTGGCGATACCGCAGAGCCGAATCATAAAGTTTAAAATAGTTCTTTCGGCTTTTAAGATAGAGCGAATATCCCCATTGAGCTGAAAAAGTACCTGGCCGGGTTGGGCGATGGTGCCCTCGGCCATTGGGTTTAAAGGCTCGAGCTCAGGGTCAAAACGCTTCATGATGGCGTGTGCCAGGTGGATGCCACACACAACAGTTTCAGTTCGGGCAGCTACAACTGCCTGAACTTGTTGGGCTTTAAGGAAAATGGAGTCGGTGGTGACATCACCCGCGTCGCCCATATCTTCAGCAATGGCGAGGTCCAAAAGCGCTTGAACTTCTGGATGTTGAACTAAGCTTGCCCACTCTGAGTTATCGTTGATGACCATGGTTTCTCCTGAAAAGCTTGATTATAGAGCCGGGGGCCATGAGGCAATGGCTTGAAGCAATTGACCCCGGGAGCCAGCGTCTGTTAGACCGCTTAAAGTCCACTTGCTGGAAATAACAAGACTTCTTGAGCTTGGAGCTTGGATCGTGAAGCAGGCTATCATTGGGTTACTTTTAAGTTTAACCCTACTCGTCATTACAGGTTGTGGTCCCGTTGTAAGCGGTGTGCGTATTCTTAAGGCAGATATTGCTTTGGGAGAGGCTCAAACCGCTGGGGCTAAAGAAACTGCTGTTTACGAATACACAGCAGCAAAAGTCTATTTAGATAAAGCACGTGAAGAACACGGATACTCCGATTTTTGGGGTGCCCGCGTTTATGCAGACAAGGCGCTTAAATTTGCCCGCAAAGCAAAGAAACGTGCAGAAGTCGAAAATCGTGTGGGACCTCAATCAGATTCATCTGCAGTGAAGATTGTACCGATTCCTCAAAACGAAGCGGTGTCACCATGAGTCGTTACGCCATTGGTATGCTTATTTTGGTGGGTGCATTGGCCTCTGGTTGTCGCTCAGGCCCGATGCTTCGAGGCGACGCTGTACAGATTGCTAAAAAGCTCGAAATGGCTCGTGAAAACGGGGCCTACAATTGTGCGCCGATGCAGCTTGCACAGGCGGAAGCTCATCTAGAGTTTCTAGAGTATGAGCTTGATGAAGGTGATTTTCAGCGAGCAAGTTGGCACCACCGAGCAGCCACTCAAAATGCTGATACGGCATTCGCGATAACCGATCCTGATAAGTGCGCCGATCGTGAGGTTCTCATTGCGGACGCCGCACCGGTGATCATTAAAAGCACAGACCGAGACCTCGATGGTATTTTGGATGAAGTCGATCAGTGTCCGGATGAACCAGAAGATAAGGATACCTTTGAAGACCTTAATGGTTGTCCAGATCCCGATAACGATGCGGATATGGTTCTTGATATAAACGATGTTTGTCCGCTTGAGCCCGGCAGTGTGGAAAACCGCGGTTGTCCTGTAGCCGACCGCGACGGCGATGGCATCGGCGACGATGTAGATCAATGTGTTAACGAGCCAGAAGATATCGATGGTTTTCAAGATGAAGATGGTTGTCCTGAAGCAGACGACATCGATGGTGATGGCATCCTGGATCAGGTTGATAAATGCCCGACTGAGCCAGAAGACATCGATAATTACTTAGATGAAGATGGCTGCCCGGAACTCGATAACGATGAAGATGGTGTTGTTGATATGTCGGATCTCTGCCCGATTCAGCCGGGACCGATTACCAATGCAGGCTGCCCCGTAGCCGACCGTGACAACGATGGCGTCAACGATGAAATCGATCAGTGTCCAGATGTTCCCGGCCAAGCGCCAACGGGTTGCCCAAAGCGCGTGCTGGTTGAGGTGAAAGGTTCTCAGATTGAGATCAAAGAAAAGATTAACTTTGAAAGCAATGGGTCAGCCATAGCCGGCGGTTTGTCTTTCGAAATCATCGACCAAGTGGCCCAGGTCTTTAAGTCGAACCCAGGGATTCGCGTAAAGATTGAAGGACATACCGATAGTTCAGGCGCTGCAGATTACAATCTGAAGCTCTCAGACTCCCGGGCCAATGCAGTGCGAAAGGCGCTGATTTCACGGGGTATTGAGGCAGATAGATTAGAGGCCATTGGGTATGGTGAGTCGAAGCCAATCTCTTCCAACTCAAGCAGCAAGGGCCGCGCCCAGAACCGCCGCGTTGAATTCAACATCTTGAAGAAGTAGCTCTGCGAAGCTTTTTAAGAAATTTGATACTCTTTAATTTTGTACAGCAGCGAGCGGTGAGAAATCTCTAAGATTTTTGCCGCGTGGGTTCGATTGCCTTGAGTTTGCTCGAGTGCACGTTTGATGAGTTGTATCTCTAAAGCCCGGCTTGCCACCTTGATGGAGAGCGTGTCGGGAAGTCCCGATAGGTTAGACTTTGGTGGCTCGGTTATCTGCTTGGGCAAAGACTCTTTTTCAATCCAGCCGTTTTCACTTAGCACCAGCGAACGTTCCACAACGTTCTCAAGTTCACGAACATTACCCGGCCAGCGGTAGCCCATCAGTGCCTGTAAGGCGTCTCGGGTAATCTGTGCTTCGGGGTGTCCAAGGTTTTGGGCGTAGAGCTTCAGGAAGTGTGCGGTGAGACGCGGAATATCTTCCTTGCGTTGCCGCAAAGGTGGAACATCGATTTGTACAACGTTGAGCCGGTAATAAAGGTCTTCGCGAAAAGTACCTTTCTCAACCATCTGAGCCAAGTCTGCGCTGGTGGCAGCAACCACGCGAACATTTACCGGCCGTGAACGTGTATCCCCTACGCGGCGAATCTCGCCTTCTTGTAAAAAACGAAGAAGCTTAACTTGAAGCGCCAGGGGAAGCTCAGCAATTTCATCGAGAAAGAGGGTGCCTCCATGGGCCTCTTGAACCAGGCCTAATTTATCTCGTGATGCATCGGTAAAGGCGCCTTGGACATGTCCGAAAAGCTCACTTTCTAAAAGTGTCTCTGGGATGGCGCCGCAGTTGATTGGAACAAATTGGCCAGAGCGTTTGGATAAACGGTGTAAGGCTTTGGCAAGAAGCTCTTTGCCCGTTCCAGATTCACCCATTAATAGAACAGTCGATTTATAGTCGGCGACTTTGGTGAGAAGGCCGACTACTTTTTCCATACTCGCGGCATTGGTCACAAAGCCGTCGATGCTTTGAATACTTTGCTGACTTTTGAGTCTTTGGTTTTCCGCTTCAAGCTCTTCTTTTTGATTGAGAACGTGTTGGCGTTCATAAGCCAATCTTATTTTAAGAAGGACCTCGTCTGCTTTGAATGGTTTGGAGACATAGTCCGCGGCGCCCATGTGCATTGCAGCGATGGCCGTATCCACATCCACAAATGCACTCATCATGATTACTGAGAGGGGCAGCGCATTTTCTTGGATACGTTGAAGTAGCTCAATGCCGCTCATACCCGGCATTTTAACGTCGGTGAGTACTAGGTCGTAGCTTTGCTCAGAGAGTTGAAGAAGTGCCCGCTCGCCGCTTTCACACAAACAAACTTTGTGCCCTCGCCCTACCAAGAGCATTTCGAGCATTTCCCGCATACCGGGTTCGTCGTCGACGACAAGAATTTGAAGTGATGGGCTGATGGGCTCAGTGGTCATGATTTATTTATAGCAGCAAAGCGGCCGTGGCCGAACACTATCAATAGTCATCAAGCTCCCAGCGATAGGTGAAGGTTATGGTGGTGGTCACCGGCTTGCCGCCTTGGACTGCGGGTGAGAATTTACATCTTTTCATAGCCCGTTGCGCAGCTTTATTGAGTCCGTAGCCCGGGCCTTTGATGATTTTAACCTTGCCAACAGAACCGTCGCCAAACACTTCGACTTCTAAGATAACTTTTCCCTCAATGCCGAGATTTCGAGCTTCTTGAGGGTAATCGATGGTGCAGCGCCTCTTGGTTTGGGGCATT
>JABJBS010000396.1 GCA_018668695.1 Deltaproteobacteria bacterium | reverse complement strand
GACTAAGGGAAACCTTGTTACTGTTGATGTTGAAGTCACCGAGCAAGCACTTTTAGGGATGGTACTCAGTGAAGTTTTCATCAATCCGGCTGGCGGCGATGACGGCAGTGAGTGGATTGAAATCTACAACGGTACGGGGCAATCTGTAGACCTATCCGGTTACTCAATTGGGTATGTCTTAGGTGGCAACTCAGGTGGGTACGGCGCAGCTGGTGCCGACCTAGGCGGCGTGTTTCCTGCGGGAGCTTGTATCGTAATAGGTGGCCCACTCAGTTCGGATTCCAATTTTTCTCCCGTGTATGATTATGAGACAAACTTTACGCCAGATATCCAGAATACGAATAAAGCGATCGGACTTTTCGAATCGAATATGGCAAGTGTCGGAGCCGCTACTGTGCCACTGGATGCAGTGGTTTACGGTAATAACGGCAATGGCTACATGGACGATGATGGTTCTGTTCCCACCACTGGAGAAGTTGATAATCCCGGTTCGGGCAACAGTTTAGAGCGCTCAGCGACTGGTTGGAGTATTCAAAGCGCACCAACGCCAGGTGTTTGTAACGTTCAATAGAGGTTGGCAATATGCCCATTTTACAGACTGAGTCATTTATAGAACGCGCCGAAGAGCTTCGAGCAGTGGGCAGGTTTTTTCATTCTCGTAACTGGGCTCCGGCGACCAGCGGTAATTATTCAGCACGTGTGGATGATGAGAATATCGCGGTGACGGTCTCGGGGGCTCATAAAGGTGAGTTAACCGAGAAAGAGATCATGGTGGTTAACTTGGAAGGGGAGCGCATCGCCTCCTTTCATTTGGGCCAACGTTCTTCAGCCGAAACATTACTTCACACGTCCGTGTATCAAGAAGATACCTCTGTAGGTTCAGTCTTACACAGCCATTCGGTGATTTCGACGGTCATTTCAAGGATGGCTGGTGAGAGTGTCGTGCTCGAGGGGTATGAGCTGCTCAAGGCATTTCCGGGTATTGATACGCATCAAACGCGTTTAATCGTTCCGGTGTTTAATAACCAGCAAGATATTCCAAAGCTCATGGCAGAGGTAAATGCTTACCGTGCTCATGCAGAGGTTTTTGCAGGTTATCTGATTCGGGGGCACGGCTTATATTCATGGGGCAAGAACGTGGCAGAGGCACGGCGCTGTATTGAGGCCTTTGAGTTTTTGTTTGAATGTGAACTCAAGATGCAGAGGAAATGAGGGCTTATGAGTGAATTAACAATTTACCGTGGTGGTGCAGACAATCCGAATTCCATTTCTGATCATCAAGAAATGAGCAAGTTGCTGGCTGAGCGAGGTATTCGTTTCGAGCAGTGGCAAGCCAGTGCGGAACTTGGGCCTGAGTCTTCGCAGGAAGATATTCTGGGAGCATACAATGAGCAGGTTGATGCACTGAAGAAAGCCTCTGGGTTTCAGTCGGTGGATGTGATCAGCCTTCACCCCGACCATCCCCAAAAAGAGGTCATGCGTGAGAAGTTCTTAAATGAGCATATTCATACCGACGATGAGGTTCGATTTTTCGTCGACGGGCAAGGGCTTTTTTATTTGCACTTTGACGACATTGTCATGACCGTTTTATGCGAAAAGGGCGACTTAATAAGTGTGCCTGCTCATACCAAGCATTGGTTCGATATGGGCCCGTCTCCAGATTTCAAATGCATTCGATTGTTTACCGATGAGGCAGGGTGGGTCGCACAAATGACCGGTGACACCATTGCCGAGCGTTACCCAAGGTTTGAATAAATGAAGATTCAGGCCGTTTTGACAGATATAGAAGGAACGACCAGCTCTATTGCTTTCGTTCACCAGACTCTCTTTCCATATGCCCGACAACACATGAGCGAATTCATCACCAAGCATGAACTGCGTGATGACGTCGCTAAGCTTCTTGGAGCGGCTCGCTTAGAAGGGGGCCTTAGTGCAGGTGATGATGTACTCGCTCTTTTGCTGGGTTGGATGGACGAGGATAAAAAGGTCACTTCGCTAAAGGCATTGCAGGGCTTGATTTGGGAAGATGGCTATCGCTCGGGCGCGCTCAAAGGGCATATCTACGACGATGCTGTAGAGGCTTTAAAGCGCTGGAATACTGAGGGCCTCAAACTTTTCGTTTACTCTTCAGGTTCAATCTATGCTCAGAAGCTTTTGTTTGGTCATTCTATGGCCGGTGATTTAACTTCGATTTTTTCTGGTTACTTCGATACCACCTCGGGTCACAAGCGTGAGGCGGATTCTTACAAGCGGATAGCTCAGTCCATGGGTGTTGTGCCTAAAGCTATTCTCTTTCTCTCTGATGTTGCCGAGGAGCTTGATGCAGCAGTCGCTGCTGGCTATCAAGCCACCCAATTGGTTCGTGATGAGAGTATCGTAGCCTCTGATTCTCACACCAAGGTGTCGTCGTTTGATGGAATTCAATTCTAAGTCTCTGGTTGTTCTACTGGCTTTAGCCACCGCTGCTTGCAGCTTGGATGCTCGGACTCCAAAGCGTCCTGAGACACCAACTTCTCTTTTGAAAGTGGGCGAGCAAGGCGCTGTGATCACCCGGGACAATTTCGATGTCTCGCATATTCGGGCAAATGGTGAAAAAAATCTCATGGCAGCCTGGGGTTATGTGCACGGTAAAGACCGTCTTTGGCAGATGGATTTTATGCATCGGTTAGCGCTGGGGATGTCGGCTGAGAGTTATGGCGAGAAAACGCTCAAGACCGATTTCTTTGTTCGCTTGATGGGGTTAGCCGCAAAGGCAAAGTCCGTTGCCAAGAGTATTGTTGGTACAGAAGAGCATCAACTACTTGAACATTATGCAGCGGGTGTGAACCGGGCTCGAGAAGAAATGCTTACCGATTTACCACATCAGTTTCAGGAGTTTAAGGTAACTCCGCTTCCTTGGTCTGCTGAAGCCAGTATCTTACTGACTTTCTTACAAGGCTTAGATATGACCACGCGAACTTTTGTAACAGACGCTCACGCCGCTTACGCGAGAGACAAACTTGGTGAAGAGCGCTTTGAACAACTGTTTTCTATTTCAAAAGATTTGTCCCGATTTGAGACAACGATTATCCATGCCGACGATGTAAGTGCTAAGCCCGCCACCCAAGAGCAGCGTGGTCCAGACTTAGAGGCCTCAGATGATCCTTCCACCTCAGGTGGCTCCAACGTTTGGGCGATTACCGGCCGACGGACAGAGTCTGGGCATACAATTGTGGCCAATGATACCCATTTGGCGATGCGCAATCCGGCGACTTGGCATGAAATTCACTTGCAGCTTGAGGACCAATCTGTTGACGTTTACGGATATGCGGTACCCGGTGTTCCGATTATACCCGCGGGTTTTAATTCGCACGTCGCCTGGGGAGTAACCTTGGGCTACACCAACTCAATGGACTTAATCGCATACCCAATATCAAAGGATGGGCAGTCCTACATTGGTGCAAAAGGTGAACTGGTGGCCATCCATGAGATTGCGCCTGATGTACGGGTTCGCCTCGGGCCGATTGTGCCGCATATTTTCTGGAGAGGTTTTAAGGTCTCTTCTGAGGGGATTCTTTATCCGCTGGATATCGAAGGGAATGAAAAAAACGTCTATGTTCTAAAGTGGTCAGCATTGGCGGTTGATTCAATCGGTTTGTCGGGTGTGCTCGCAATTTTCCGTGCGAAGTCTGTGGATGAGATGAGCCAGGCCCTGAGCCAGTTTGTGATGCCGAGCTTCAATTTCATATTTGGTGACCGTGCAGGTGGAATAGGGTTTAGACAGGTCGGACTCACGCCGCAGCGTACCGAGGGTAAGCAAGGCTTAACCCAGGGTGGGAATGCGAAGGAAAACTGGCAGGGTTTTATACCGTTGGAGAAGATGCCTGCGATTATAAATCCTGAACGAGGGTATCTCGTAAGCTCTAATAATATGCCGATGCCTGCGAAGTTATGGAACGGTTCCTATTTTGGCGAGGGTTACCGCCGGGGATTTAGAGCCCGCCGAATCGAGGATATGATTGAGTCTAGGGACAAGCATTCATTGGCGGAAATTCAGACGATGCAACTTGATGTTCTTGTGCCAGAGGCAAAAATACTCTTGCCCGCGATGTTAAAAATGTTCGATTCTCAAGGCGACGCCAAACTGGAGTCGGTTAAAAAACTACTGGAAGACTGGGATCTCAAAGCCACTTTGGATGCTGCGGCGATGACCGTTTTTGCAGTTTGGAAACGAGCTCTCAAAGATTTAATATTTGCAGAGGAGCTGGAGCTCTTAGAAGATATTCCTCTTTCAAAAAATACTTTTCGCCCACCGGTGGACAGTTTGCACCGGGCTCTTCAGGGAAAACTGCCCCTGTCAGTGGAGATTGAACAAGCACTTCGCGATTCGTTAAGCCGCACAGTTGAGCAGCTCGAAGATCATTTGGGTCCGTTGGAGCCTGATTTTAAGAATTGGGCGTGGGGTAACTATCACCAGTTAACCTTTCGGTCGACGTCGGGTGATTCGCGATGGGACTTAGGTCCTTACCCGCTTGGAGGCTCGGAGAGAACCGTGGCTAAGGCGTCGGAAGAGGGTGAGGGACCATTTGGGGTCCGTTCCGCGGCAAGTATGCGTTTTGTGGTGGAGCTTTCAGACCCTCCGCGTGGGCTGGGAAGCTTGCCGGGCGGCCAGCGCGATGTTGAGCACAATGAGACCCCGGCTCCTATTGAAGCTTGGGTGGCAGGTAAGCTGCGGCCCATGTACTTCACGGATGAGGCTATAAAGAACAACCAGGTGAGCCAGCAATTGCTGGTTTGGTAGGATCGACTTGTGAATATCTTACATTTAATGGGTAGCTCTTATGTTTGAACATGGCTGCGTCTTTGCATAAGCTTTGGGTGGTAGCGTAGTTATTGTCATAAGAATTTGATTACGGAGTTCGACGTGAACCGTGCGAGTTGCACGATGTCGTTTATCATCTCTCTCGTCCTGGCGGCTCCAGCCGCCGGCCAGCAGCTTCCCTTTGTCCACTACACGGTTGATAACGACCTGAATCCTCTTCCATCGGCATCAGTCAGCGATATGATGCTCGATAGCCAAGGTTTCCTTTGGTTTGTCATCTATTCATCAGGCTTGTTTCGTTATGACGGTCATACTTCTGAGGTCTATACCTCGGCGGACGGATTGCCAGCGAACTCTACGGTGGGAATGCTAGAAGATCAAAAGGGGCGCCTTTGGGTCCATACGCGGCACGGTATCGCAGTCTCGACAAAACCAATTCTTGAATATGGATCGGGAGAGCGTCTTGCTTTTACGACCGAACTCAATGGTCTTCAGTTTGCGAAGAAACCGGCCAGTAAGCGAAATGCGATGGCAATGGGTGCCGATGGCGGCGTTTGGATTGCGGATAAATCCGAGGTGTTGCGGTATAGCTATGATGCCGATGGTCGTCTTCAGGTACGCATTCTAAGCCTGAGTGAAAACGGATTGGGGCAAACAGACCTCATCTCGATGCATCAAGATGGGCAGGTCTGGGTTGTTACCGACAAGTATGAGGTGGCGCGATTTAATCTCAATGGCGACTTTGCAAAGCAATCAAATTTTGTGTTCGAAAATGAATGCGTTGAGATCCGTAGTATTTTTCAAGCCTCCACAGGCGAAACCTTGCTGGGTTGCCGCTCGGGCAGTCTCTTGAAGGTAGTAGAGAATAGTGAAGGCAAGGGCATAAGGGCTCAAGAAATTCTAAAGGTACCTTCAGGCATCGCAAATATAAGCGAGGGTGTCGATGCCAGTTTGTGGGTGAGTACCGATGGCAGTGGCGTTTACTATTCGCCCGACGGTGTTGACGGTGAATCTTATAGCCGGATTTCTCGTAAGAACGGGCTCATTGGCGACCTTGTTAATGGAGTTCTTCAAGATCCCGAAGGGAATATTTGGATTGCTCAGTCTGGTGGCGTTTCTAAGCTGCAGCAAAACTACAAAGCTTTCGAGACCTACACTGCCGATTCCAAGACCGGTGAGCGTCCTATCCTTCCCAGTGCTGGTGTACGAACAGTTCGTGTCATGGATAAGCCGGTACCGGGCTCTATGTGGGTGGGTACGAACAAAGGTTTGGTCGTTCGGACTCCAGATGGGTTGGTCGATTTTCTCGACGCTAAAGACGGCCTAAAGGAATCGAATGTTGGGATTCAGTGCAGTGACCAGCAAGGTAGACTTTGGTTCAATGCTTCTTCGAGCATCGGAGTTTTAAGCTTTGCTGGAAGTAGTCAACCCAAAGGGTTCACAGAACACCGTCAAATTAAAATAGCAGGAGAAAAGGTTACGTTGTCTCTTCGTGACTGGAAAAGTCCACGCGGCTATTCCTGCACATCCTTTACGCAAGGAGAACCCAGGGCAAATGAGCCGCGGCGTGAGGCGATGTGTTTTTCCGGTGCTCGGCATGTTGAGTGTTGGAGTGATGATGGGGCTTGGACCATTTTTGATCATAAAGATGGCTTGATGGCTGAGAGCAGCATTCAAAGTATTGTTGTCGATGATGCGGGCTATATGCTTGCTGGCACTGAAGCCCAGGGCATCTTTATGTCCACGCGTCCAATGAGTGAGCTTCTTAACCGTAAAGGTTACAGGCGAGCAGAGGACGAAGAGCCCAGCTTTAAAGCAAGCTGGGGACCGTCCATGGGGGCTCCCACGGGTGATGTTGAATACATGTTGCTTCGCAAAGGTGCACTTTGGCTCGGTACGGACCAAGGTGTCCTTAAAATTGACCCGAAGACGATGGGGCTCGAGGGAGCTATCACTGTGAAGGAAGGCTTACCGGATAACTTCTCGGTAAGTCTTTATGAGTCTCCTACCACAGGGCACATTTGGGTCGGCACCAACGCCGGAATGGCTGAAATCGACCCTGAAACATTGAAAGTTGTTCGTGTGGTAACCCGAACCGATGGCTTGGTGGATAATGAAGTCTGGTGGCTGCAGTCGGTCTATGTGGACAGTACGGGCGCAGTTTATTACGGCACCCCCAAAGGTCTTTCGATTTATCGTCCTTCAGAGCACCGTCGTAATAAACGGCTGCCAAAGCCAGTGTTTCGATATTCGGATTTAAATCTCCTGCCCAACGGGACCAATGAAATCAAGATAGGCT
>JABJBS010000395.1 GCA_018668695.1 Deltaproteobacteria bacterium | reverse complement strand
TTCTTTCTGTCGGATCTGCCCAATCTCTTTTTTACTGAGTTTCTTAAGACCTTTAATAGCGGATTCAGAAGCCGCTTGCGCCTCCATAAAGGCGTCTTCGTCCTGTTCGGTAATCGCTTTGGTGTATTGGTTGAGCATTGTATCGAATTCAACGAGGATATCCTTGCCGTCCAATGCCCCATCCACAGCTTCGACTGACCTCGTCAGTAGCTCTTCATTCTCAATACTTGAGTATGTATTGACCACTTGGGAAACAATGTAACCGGCCAAAAGCGGTGCAATGCCTATCCATATTCTACCAGTGATTCTCACGTTCTATTTTCCCCGCCTGCGCTTTCGCTTTACTGAGAGCACGCGCTCAGCTTTCTGGCTTCCTGAACTTCTGGATTCCCTAGGGTAAAGTCTTGAGACATCGCAACCGTTCACTCGCCGTTATCATTATTCTGCACTTTTGCTGGTCATTTCAAATCTGACAGCAACAAATTTCCTATCATTTCGGAAATTTGGCTGAATCCGCTCTCCTTTTTAAAAAAAGCCGCGTTTTCTAGATCTTTCTGTTTGGTGCCGTTCCCAGGTTCACGTTATCCTAATTTTATGATTGAGAGAATTCTGCTGGGTGCACCCACGTTTTTAATTGCCGTACCCCAGTTGGTAGATCCGAACTTTTTTCGCAGTGTTGTCCTACTGGTAGAGCATTCCGACGAAGGTTCGATGGGAATTGTTGTAAACCGACCGATTGAACTAGAAATCGGGGAATTCTGCGCCAGCCAGGATATGACCTTCAATGGGGACGCAACTCAGCCGATTTTTCAGGGCGGTCCGGTTCAAACCGATCGTGCGTTTATTCTCCATGAATCAGAGCAGGAAGGCCCTGAGACCGAAACAGTCATGGGAAACATTCGGCTAAGCTATTCGCTCGAATCACTATCGATGTTGGTTGAAGAGCCGCCAGAGCACCTAAAGGTGTTTCTTGGCTACGCCGGTTGGGGTGAAGGTCAGCTGGCCGAAGAGGTTACGACCGGAGCTTGGCTTGTTGCCCCAGCGGACGTGCAATTGATATTTCAATCCAATCCTGACGATGTTTGGGAATTGGCTCTCCATCAAATGGGCATCGACCCACTGCAGCTTATGCACAGCGGTTCTGTTCATTGAGAGCGCAACGCTGAATTTGGGCTAGGTATTACTTGTCCGTCGACAATTTATAGTCTTCGTTTACTCTTTTCAGACTACCCCGTGGCATCACGGACCAAATCGTTCGACCTGCGCGGTCGAGCTTAAGGCTCAATTGAGATCCAGGTTTACCGCGGATTTTAAAAATGATTTCTCCAAATGGGAGGCCTTGGGTAGCTTCTTCGTCAATTGCCACGATTTTATCACCAACCTTGACCCCGGCTTGCTCGGCAGGGCTGCCTGACAAGACGCGCTCGACAATGGGCTGCTGGCTGGCTTCATCTATCTTAAGCTCGACGCCGATCCCTGAATACTGGTCAGGATACCCTCGAACTATTTTCTTGTCCTGGCAACCGGTGCTGAAGACACTGATGCTGAATGCGGATAGGCAGACCACGGCTAAGCTCAGGATCTTGTTGTGAACAGCATTTAACACTTCTTTGTGACCACCATCTCGTTTCACAAGAACCTGAAGGCTCTCAGTGTGGATTCTAACTCGAGCGAAACAGCCTCGATTGGAAAACTCGTTCATATTTATAGTTGCAGAATTATTACGGCTATTGAAATACTTCTTGCGAAAAAAGGGTCATTCTATTGAGTCTATGTGTCTTGCGTGGCGAATTTGAGTTTCAGCTTATCGTAGGCCAGCTCGGGAACGAGCCCCTCGACCTCTCCGCCAAATGAAGCAATTTCCCGCACTAAGCTGCTTGAAACATAGAAGTGCTCTTCACCGGTCATCATAAAAACCGTCTCAATACCACCGGGGTTTTTAGCACCCAGACGTCTGTTCATGTGGGCAAGTTGAAATTCAAACTCAAAATCAGAAAGTGCTCTCAGCCCTCTTAGAATGATGCGGGCATCTATTTCACGAGCGTAATCTACGAGAAGTCCTTCAAAGCTTCTGACTTCCAGATGCTCAGAGTCGACTGCGTCTCGAATCATCTCAATGCGTTCTTGTGGGGTGAAGAGTGATTTCTTTCGAACGTTGCTGGCCACCGCCACAATGAGTTTGTCGAACACTTGAAGCCCACGTTCGATGAGGTTGATATGGCCGTTTGTAACGGGATCAAAGGATCCTGGGTAGAGCGCGATCGTCATTGTTCTTCCTCCTGCGTATCGGGGCGAAACACTGTAATGGTAACATCACCGTAGGCCCGTGTAAGCACCTGTCCCCAACCTGCTGGTGCAGAGGGTGGAGATACTTGGCTGCGATGCTCGCAAATAGCGCAGCCGTCATTATCCATCAAATCTAGTTCTACGAGTAAGTGCAAAGATTGTTCTAATAATCCGGCGTCAAACGGCGGATCTAGGAAGGCGATATCGAACTTGGTATTTTGTGCACTGAGCTGCTTTAGAGCTTTTAGGGCAGGCATATTGATGACGTTAGGCGAAGACAGCTGAGTTTTTTCGATGTTCTCCCTTAACACTCTAATATTCTTAGTGTTTTTCTCAACAAGGGTAAGAGCACTCGCACCTCGAGACAGACATTCCAGACCGAAGGCGCCGGTACCGGCAAAAAGATCGAGAATTCTAGCCTCAGGTATCTCAGGGCCGAGCATCGAGCAAAGAGCTTCTCGAACCCGATCTGGTGTAGGTCTTACTCCGTTTTTCGGCACCTGGAGGCGTCTGCCTTTGGCTTTTCCACCAATTATTCTCATGAAGGGTCTATAGCACGAGCTGCTTGTGCGCCAAAAGTTCGTGAAATCGGTGGAAAATGGCCTTCTGGGCTTTGCGTCTGAGGAAAGCAGGGCTAAACTAGGGGTGCATAGCTCTTGGCTTGACGAGGCTGCGCCATATGAGCCATACCCGGCTCGATAACATTTAAAACATGAACGTTATTAAGGGGTGAAGTTTTAATTCACCGGCCGGGATATTTCGTGAGCATCGATCCAATCAATCCATCCAGTCACTTTGATGCAGCCCAGCGGCTAAGTCGAAGATCAGCTGGAGGTGGTGAACTTGGCGGAAGCGATTCATCAGTGGTTGCAGCGATGGATCCGTATGCTCAAATGAGAGCCAATCCTCTGACTAACGTAGAGTCCGTGAAGCCCGGAGACCCCGGAGCGTCGACGCGAGAGGATTTTAGCCCTGCAGTCGAGCGCGGCAAGCAATCATCTTCTGTTCAGGTGGTTAAGGCTGATGACCATGTCCGCCAAAATACTGCGACCAACCGGTCTGATAGTTTGGGCCAGGCAACCATTGAACAATTTGAGAACAACGTGGTTCGTAAGCAGCGCCTTGAGAGCGCAATGGATATACGCCAAGCCACCAGTGGACGCTTGGGTGCACTTCATTTAGCCGAACAACGTCCTGATGTTGCTCCCGTCGCCGTGGCGATGTCCAGTTATCAAGCAGCGGCAGCAGGGCCGGCAGCGAGACGAGTTGAAGCTATCCAAGCCGGTAATTCGGGACGACCCTACGGCCAGGAGGCAGCAGCTTCGAAGTACCGACGTGCGGCAAAAGGAGCTGATAGCAGCTCAATCCTGGACGGTTCGCCAAGCCTGGAGGCCGATGAGGGCTTCGATACGGTAGCCGGTGTGGCGATCCCGCGGGTGGGCATTCTTAAGTAAGCCTTTTCTAAGATCCTTTTAGATCGCAATTGCCCAAAGCGGCACTGAGAGTGTAGAAGCCCGGCCTTTGAACTTGCTCGGCGCTGACCGACTCTGTTACTGAATTTAGTAGGGGAGAGGTATGGCAACCTATGGTATGGTACTTCATACCAAATGGACGCTGTGATCTGATATGCGAATTAAAAGTCTTGAAATCTGCGGGTTTAAGTCCTTTGCAGAACGCACCAAATTGACCTTTGGCGACGGTATCACCGGTGTCGTGGGTCCCAACGGGTGTGGAAAGTCTAATATTATCGACTCGATTCGCTGGGCCATGGGAGAAATGAGCGCCAAACACCTGCGTGGACGTGCCATGCAGGACGTTATTTTCGCTGGTTCCGACAGCCGTGGACCTCTCGGGATGGCCGAAGTTACCCTGACCTTTCATAACGATGGCAATGTACCGTTGGATTACATGGAGTATTCCGAGATTGGTATTACCCGCCGGCTGCATCGCGATGGTAAAACGGAATACTTGATCAACAAGGTACCTTGCCGATTACGCGATATTACTGATCTATTTCTCGGTACTGGAGTCGGTACACGCGCCTACTCAATCATTGAGCAGGGAAGAATCGGTTTCATCGTCAATTCGCGACCGGAAGACCGGCGAAGCCTTATCGAAGAAGTTGCGGGAATCACCAAGTTTAAGGCCCGTAAAAAAGCGGCTGAGCGACGGATGAAGAGCACCGAGCAAAACTTAGCTCGGGTTAACGACATCATCGCAGAGTTAGAACGCCAACTTGCATCACTGAAACGCCAGGCCCAAAAGGCGCAGCGCTATAAGCGTTTACGCGAAGAACAACGTGGGCTCGATCTGCACCGGGCAAGCCACCGCGTTTACGGTTTGATTGACGAGCAGCAGCAGTGCCGTGAGAAACTGAATGAGTTGAATCAGGAAGTGGGCGATGCGAGCCGCTCAATCGAGAGCGATGAAGGATTCCTAGAGGCCGACAAGCTGAAGATGATTGAAGTCGAGCGAGACATTCAGGCTCGGCAGGCGGTTAGCTCGGATGCTGATACCAAGGTTGTCTCCATGCGCCGAGACATCGAACACTGGTCGGAGCAACTCGAGGAAAGCCGTAACAGAATTATGGTGGCCCGAACCCATCAGCGCGATACCAACTTAAGGCTCGAAGCATCGAGCGGTGAGAGGGTTACGCTGGTAGAGCAGCTCAGTGGTCTAGAAAATAGCACCGATGGCGATCAAGACAGGCTGGAGTCGCTCACCGCCCGAGTTGAAGGGCTTCAAGAGCGGCTTGCAAGTTCGGACCGAGAGACAGAGTCTCTGCGGGCCCAAGCGGTTGAACTGGTCCATCAGGCGGCGCAGCAACGAGCGCGAATGTCAGGGCTCGAAAAACAAAAAGTCGATACACAACGCCTCACGGAAAACTTATTGGTTGAGGAAAATGAACTCTCCCAATTATGCGCTGATGCTCGGATTCAACATGATGAGTTGGTGCAGCGCGACGAGGTGTTGACCGGGCAGCTGGGTGAATGGAAAGAGAGCTTGAATAAGTCTCAAGGGCTTTTCAAAGACGTCAGTGGACGAGTTGGTGCTCTGATGACTGAACTCAATGCACTCAACGGCCGCTTAACCAAACGCTCTTCACGCCTTCAATCACTGGAAGAAATAGCCCGCTCGCTTGAAGGTTATTCTGAGGGCGTTAAAGCCTTGATGGGAGGCGGTGAAAAGAGTGCCGTTGATGGAATCAAGGCGCTGGTTACCGATGTGCTTTCTGTTCCCGAGGAATACGAAACGGCAGTTGAAGCCACGCTTGGGGACCGGTTGCAGTACCTGGTGGTTGAAGACTTAGATGTAGCTCAGAATGCTGTTGAATGGCTGAAGGCAGGCGAGTCAGGTCGTGGAGGTTTTATTCCTCTTGAGACCAAGCACGCCGCCAGCTCTCTTCAGTTGCAGGGCACAGGCGTTATCGGAACAGCGCTTGATTTGGTTGCTTACGACCCGGCCTTTAGCGATATCGCGCGCAGCTTACTCTCTGATGTTGTATTCGTCGAAAATATGGATGCAGCACGTGCTAATCTTGCAGGTCTTCAAGCCAGCGGTCATAGCGCCGCGCGTTTGGTAACACTTTCGGGTGAGATTGTTGAAGCCAGTGGCGTTGTGGTTGGGGGAAGAGCTGAAGGCGGCGGTCTTCTTGCCAGCAAGCGTGAGATTCGCGAACTACAAGACGAAGTCGTCAAGATTGAGGTGGAGTTAAGCGATACAGCTCAGAAGCAGGAAACTCTGGAGCAAGAGCGGCTACAGCTGGAAATCGATATCCAACAACTCGACAAAGAAGTGCGTTCTGCTGAAATTGAAAAAATAGAAGTCACCAAGGACCGCCAAATCGCCACCGCCGAATTGAGACGTCTCAGCGAGCGTTCGGAAGTGTTGCAATATGAATTAGAGGCGCGGCGTGACGAGGCGACGAATATTGCTCAGGAGCTGATCGAAGCCAAAAGTGTTGCAGAGCAGGCTGAGGAAGGTCAGCGTGAGGCTGAAGAGAAAGTAAACCAGGTGGTTTCTCAGCGTTCTGGCTTGGCGGAAGAACTTGAAATTCACTCTGAAGATTTAACGGCACTCAAGATTAATATTGCAAGCAGGGATGAACGTCTCTCTGCTCTAAAGAGTGCAATTGAACGATTGAGCATGAATCATTCGGAACAAAAAGAACGCCTCGACCAAGACCAGCAAACGATTGCTGAAGGTGAAGCACTGATTGCTGAGTTGAGTGAACGACTGGATATCGGCCGCGAGGATATCGGCGAGCTGGTTGAGCGCGCTCAGAATCTTCGAGATGGTGTGGCTCAAGCACGTCAAAAGTACGAAGAGAAACGTCTGAAATTGACGGCCGTAGAACAGGCCTTAAGAGACCGCCGCCGAAGCAGCACGACCTTACAGTCTTCTCTTAACGATGAGCGAATGCGTTTGCAGCGTCTTGAGATGGAGCAGCAGCGTTTGTGTGACCAGATTCTTGAACGTCATGATGTGATGTTGATGCAAGTTGCGCCGGAGTACAAAGGTCAGCCGGCTCCCGGGGCCGAAGTCGAAGAACGCATAGAAGAGATAGAACGCCTGATAAAGAATATGGGCTCTATCAACCTAACCGCCATTGATGAGCATGATGAAGTCGAAGAGCGCCACACCTTCTTAGTTGGGCAACGCGATGACTTATTGGAGGCCCTTAGCTCCCTGCGAAAAGCCATCAACCAGATCAACCGCACCAGCCGAGTTCGCTTTAAAGAGGCATTTGAGGCGGTTAACGAAATGTTCATCAAAGTGTTTCCGCGTCTATTTCGCGGCGGTCGCGCAGCACTTCGCCTTTGCGACTCTGATGACCTTTTGGAATGCGGCGTTGATATTATCGCCCAGCCTCCAGGTAAGAAGCTTCAGAATGTTGGTTTGCTCTCGGGTGGTGAAAAAGCACTCACGGCAACAGCGTTGGTCTTCTCGATCTTCTTGATTAAACCAACACCATTTTGCGTCATGGATGAGGTCGATGCGCCGCTTGATGACGCCAATGTTGGGCGTTTTAACGAGATGCTACGAGAAATCTCAAAAGTGTCTCAGTTTATTGTCATCACGCACAATAAGCAGACGATGAGCCATCTAGACAGACTTTACGGAATTACGATGGAAGAACCTGGAATGAGTAAGATTGTTTCCGTTGATCTGGAAACTTCCCCGCGAGACCGCGCGGCTTAATCCCCACCTTTCACTTTTCCCAGGTAGTGCAGTCGTGCGAGACTGATTTGATATGAAATACTCTTTGAGCTTCATAGGACTCCGACTTTTGGTTTTAGCCATTGGGCTGTCTCTGAGTGGGCCTGTTTATGCCGATGATACGCACTACCAAGATTTTCTTGTCGGTGGCCGTTCTCTTGGTTTGGGCGGCGCTTATGTGAGTTTGTCGGCGGATCCTTCTGGCGTATATTTCAACCCGGCAGGTTTGGCCGATGTAAAACAATCCAGCCTCCAGGTCTCCACAAGTCTTTATGGTTTTGAGCGCGGAGAGATAAACCCAGATTCTTTTTCGACGGCCGTGCCCGGCCTGGCCAACCTTGAGCTTGATTTCTCCCAGCTGATTGTCATTCCGGCGAGTGCGGGTTTTGTAAAGACATTTGGAGAGAAGCTTCCAAACGGGTTACCGACCCAAGCCTTTGGTTTGGTAGCCATGATTCCCTCTTTTCGTAAGGTGGCGATCTCTAGCCCGGCATTTCAAACGAGTGAGGTCAACGTAGGGAACTATTCACGCAAGCTTGAGGACAACTCACTTTGGACCGGCATAGCTTATGGTCGGAAGTTCGGTCCTAATTTGAGAATTGGCGTTTCTGCTTTTTATGTTTTTCGAACTTTGACCAATTATGAACTCGTTGTTCAGGGCGGAGACTCTGACGCTTCGGCCAATGAGTCAGCAGGGATGGCTGTCCGTGAAATCTCTTTGTACAGCGGAAGTTTACTGCTTGGATTAGGCGCGAAATACCATGTGTCACCATCGTTTAAATTAGGGCTTTCGGTTCAGCTGCCAACCGTTGATTTGAATTCGGAAGGGAAACTGCTTTTCGTTCGAGACCGTTTATCACGGGATTGTGTCGATGAGGATTGCTCGGGAGACGAGTCGATGGTCTCTCATGGCCTTGAACGACGTGAGACCATTTTTTCGTCTGAGAACAAACGAGCTCTGATGATACGCGTGGGTGCAAACTACAGTATGAGGCGCCGCTTCACCGTGAGTGGGGATATCTCGATTCATGCGCCTGTTTGTTATGAATTGATTAAGGTCGAGGGCCAGGAGCGTGGTTGTGATACCCAAGGCCTTTCGGACGCTGACTCATTGTTTCCATTTGTAAAAACGATTGAGCGAAAAACAGTGGTGAATGTGAACGTCGGAATGGAGTGGTTGGTCATTCCCGAGGTGAGTGTCGCTTGGGGTTTTTTTACGGATTTTTCCAGCGCGCCTAAAATTCGCGATGACAACGAATGGGCCCAAGTAAGACAGTCGCCGGATGTAGACCTTTTTGGGATGAGCGTAGCATTAGGATATTTTGGAGAGCATTCACTGTCTCGCGTGGGCTTGATGTATAGCTTTGGCGAAGGGGAAGATGTCGTGGAAAACGACCAAGTGAGCGCTATTGTTGCGTCGCAGTTGGATTCAAGCGTGTATCATTTTGAGAAGGTTAAGTATTTCCAGTCTTTCATGTATTTCTTTATTTCAAGTACATTCCGATATTAAAAAATTTTGGGATCAGACTCTGAGAATCTTTTGGAAAGCCAGGCAATAAAGCCAGCGGTAGCAAGATAGACAGTGATTCCAAATATACCAACAAGGGTTGTTGGAAGCAGCTGGGCTTCGCCTGCAAGAAATGCCTCGTAGTCACCGATAAAAAATACTCTCTTGTAAAACAACACAATCAGGATCAGAAACGACGACGCCCCAATAACCATCGGACTGAGCTTAATGGCTGCACGTTGCTTGAGGATACCTGCTCGAGTGATGAGGTATGCACTTGTTGCCGTTATGAAATTGAGAACGATGACCACAATTGAAAGCCATCCAATCCAATAAGGAAGGTTTGGGAAAACTTCGGGATCTAAGAGGTAAAGCAGGGACCAATCTGGATAAAATCGAAAAGCGAAGGTTGCCATCGGGGTAATGCAGAGCGACTCAAAGGCAAGCAGACACAGGGTCGACCAACTGAGCCAATTTCTCTGCATCGCGTCAGACCTACGGGCCACCAGAGCGATGCCACTGCCCAATAATAGATTGACGCTGAGATTGAGTAGGATTGGCATGGCTATGGGTATAGTTCGCCTTGGCTGCTCCCGCAACCGGGCGAATTTCAAATGTCTATGTGGCGTCTTCTTCGACTGAACTTAAAATAACCTGAAGTGCATCGGCTAAGGTGTCTTGGCTCGATGAGGACGCTGGCATGGGCATTCCGGTGCCGGCGTCTACGATTTGTCTGATGGTTACTTGAGCAAGCTCATCAAGCTCTTGTTGGCTTCTTGGTTGAGATCCGGATGCTTGTTGGCGCCGGTGGATGATGCGTGTTTCTGGTAGACTGCTAAGCCATGCGGGAACACCGGATTCCAAAGTTTCGGAGTTTACCGGTTCGATACTTGGTTCTACCTCGGGCTCTGATTCTAGTTCTAGTTCAGGTTCAGGTTCAGGTTCAGGTTCTGGTTCTACGGGAAGTTCAAGGTGCTCGGAACTTTCTTCCTTGGGTGCCGGACCTTCTAAAAGCTTATCGAGTTCACCAGATTCGAGTTCTCGGATCAGTGCTTGGTGTTGATTGAGCATGAGGCTCATCAAGACCTTATCGCGTTGCTCGTTACCGAGAATATTCGCGTAGTCGCATTTACGAGTTTCTAAAATGTTTCCACCTTCAAAAAGGTGGGAGATGATGTGTGGATTATCAATCCCGGAGTCTTCCGTTTGAATATGGAAGGTGCGGCCTTGGTACTCGACGTTATGGTTATAGCCTGGAAGCATAACACCAGTATTACAAAGACTAAGCTGAAAGGGAAAAATGGGGTGACCGACGGGGTTTGAACCCGCGACCATCGGCACCACAAGCCGATGCTCTACCAACTGAGCTACGGTCACCAGAAGGAGAGCTTGGTTTAAAAAAACGAGCGCCTTATGTCAACTAAAATGGTTATTATTGCGCATCTTATGGTCGGGAATTAGGCCTCAGGTGGCTTGCTTGATCCCCGGGATGCTTCATTTTTGAAGCGTGTTTCGAGCTCATCAAAGCGTCTGGCTAGCCAAATGGCCCCTCCAATCCCTAGAATAAAGCCCAATGCGGATAGGTAGCCCTGGGCTTGTTGGGAGTTAAAGAGCAGATCGCTGAGCAGGACAATCAGGGCGCCAATCACTAGGAAGGCGAGGTTCAGCCACTTAAACCAGGCAGGCAGCGTCGGTAGACCGCCTTTTCCACGGGGTGTGGCCCGCCCGGCTTGAATAAAAAGCCATCGGCCTCCAAGAGCTGCTGAGCAAGCTCCGCCAAGCGCTTTAAGCATCCATGAACCATCGTTGTACGAGCTGCTTTCAGGAAATGCGAAGAGCGTGATTGCTCCCAAGCCACAGGCAGCCAAAAGGGTGAGCCACCGTTCAAGAGGCTTGATGACCCGGGGAGGCCGCTGCGTGGCGGGTATTGCATGGAGTGCCCACTCTTCTGCTGCTTCTTCCATCCATGCCCAGAAGAAACGACCACCAACAAATGTGAGTCCAACCCCGAAGACACAAATCCCGAAGAACAAAGCGGTTGAGTAATTGGATGACTTGTAGAAGTGGGTCGTGGGAAGCCACATAACCAGGATTATGCCAGAGAGCAGCGATACCAGCGTAAGTGTCCGAACTAATGGAGTTTTTTTGCGCCCAGGCCTAGGGGTTTTCGTATCGAGTTCTAAGTCGATGGCGCCGAGGTCGATGCCGTTAAAATCTATCGCCTCATCGGGCTTGAGCTTTAGGTCACTCACGCTTGGATCCTCCAGATGGCCTGATTCTAACAGCGCTTGGGAGGGAGGCAAGAGCACTCGGCTTTATCTCGTTTCAGGGTTTTAGCTCGAGGCTCTCTTTGCGGATTCGGTCGATGACCTCAGAGTATGAGGTTGCCTCAACCAGGGTCGCCAGTTGGCGGGTGTAGCGATTAATTGAGTCATTTCTTCCAGATTCGCGGGCGTGTTCAAGAGCGCGGTAGACGGATATCACCGCACGCTCCGTGTTGGCGAAAAACTCGGCTGCTCTTAGGACGGCACTCATGCAGGAGCCCGTAATAGACTGACTTTGGTGTGAAAAGAGAAAGATTTTACCGTCTGAGTTTGCCACGGCGAGAATAACTTCCGCCATAGAGTCGCTGAGAGAGCCCTGGCGGCTCTTATCAATGGAGGCTTTGACCTCCAGATCGTTGAACCGGATGGTCTCAAGAGATGAGAACTCTTTGCTGTAAATACCGATGATGCCTTGAAAGAAAGCATCGACCAGCCCGACTCCGCGACCTTCGATCGTCACTTTCTCACCTGTTTTGTTATGGTGAACATTGCAGTTGATGCGGACTTCTCGAGTTTCTAGAAATTCTTCAAGTTGAAAGCCATCCACTCGTAAATCGAGGTTGGTTCCATCCAATACCTCATCGACGAGGTTTCCAATCGCGTTCTTCTTCGACATAGGTAAAATCCTCCTGAAAGCACTCGAAACACGTGGGGCACACGCGCGAAAAAGCTCTCCCCCTAAAACCACCCCTCAGCTCTATTAAACCATGAAAATGGTGACTTCGCATCTGAGAAGACGTGTAGGCAAGACCATCTATTCGATCGGAATGTACGTGGATTATTGAGATCTTTTAACAATTTGAAGGATGTCGGGGACTTGCGCGCACCTCCAGGTGATTTTAAACTGATGAAAGGGGAGAATCAGGATGCTACCTGAGCAACAGGACCAAGAACCAGAAATTCAACTCGGCACCATTCATGCGATACTCGAATCTGTAGACGAGGAGGCGCGTGAGGGGCTGCAAGGTGCGCTCGATATTTGTCTGAATATTTTAGACATTTTGCGCAAAGTCGATTTCCGTTCCTTTGAGTCATTGGGCCCTCAGGAGGCTGTATCGGCGATGGAGTTTGGCTGCACGATGGAAGTGCTCGGAGCTCTCGACGAAACAATCCGTTTTCTCCCGGAATTGCCCGCACGTTTATCTGGCGAAACCGAGCGTATGGTTCAAGCGTCCGTGGCGAGCGAAGAAAACAACCGTCACTACGATATTTCCCATGACTCCAATCTTCGAGCGATTGACGGAGTTGTAGATCCAAAACGCGACCGGTTTTGTGAGGATCTTGACCGATTTGTTTTGCGTATGGTGGACCCTTCCCAGGACCCATTAGTCGATGAAGACTATGAGCCTATTTCGATGGAAGAGTTTTGTCGCAATCTTTCGCTGGAACTTGAGGCGTGTCGAGAGCGTTTGGTTCAAATGAGATTTGAGCGCTCGAAGTGGGGCATGATTACCGAGGGTGAAGAGGGCCGGCGCAAATGCCAAAAAGTTTTGCGAGCCGCGTTCACCGTTGGTTGCTGTGAGCTTGCGCCCATTACTGGTGATGAGCTTTTCCCAAGAGATCCTTCTGAGCTGCAGACAGCACTTTTTGTCCGGGATGCTTTGATGGCTTTTCGCCGAGATATTCAAGCCTTGGTTGGCGAGGCTGAAGAGGTTCCAAGTGATGAACTTCCGGCAACAGTAGATGGTGTGCGAGCGCGCATTGATATGTTGCTCAAGAACGATGCCTACTACATGATTCGCGCGTTGGACCGGTTCGGACTTCAAGACCTTCGCGCGCGATTTGTGAGTTGGCAGGAGAGTCAGCAAGACGATGTTTGGAATGGTCGCTGGACCTTGCAAGCTGTTCGCGACTTTACGGATATTCTAGGTAACGTGAATCGACGAGAATTATTGATTGATCACGACCGCAAAATTCGCAACCGCGCATTGGGAATGAGTAGTTCGCTATTGTCGTACCCACCGACTGAACCTGAGCAGGTTCTCAGTCAGTTTAAGGCCGTTCTGCATGACTTAAATGAAATGCATTGGCGTGATCCCAAATTGGACAGGTTCGTTACAACCGAGCTAGAAGTGGGTTCATCTTTGGCCAAGGATTTTAAAGGCCACCTGAAGAAGTTAACGGCTATCCTACAAGAGGTTGAGCTTTAAGTCCGAGAGCATCTGGTTACCGAACGGCTTGGATGAGCGAATCCCGATAATCCGCAGGCGTTTCAAACCCCAATAAATGAAGAGACGTCGAGGCTAAGTTGGCAAGGCTTGCTTGCTCTATTTGATTCATCACAAAGCGTGCACGGTCGGCGTCATTGAGTACTACGTGTAAGGGTACAGGGTTAAGCGAGTGACTGGTTCGGGGAATGAGCATGCCCTTGTCATCTCTTAAAATAGCACCGGTCTTTTTATGCCGCTCAGCCATATCGTCTGCGTTACCGTGGTCGGCAGTGACGACCAAGGCTCCGCCCAGCGCTAAAACTTCTTTTTCCAAGAGTCCCAGCATTCTGTCGACACTCTCCACAGATTTTACAGTCGCTTGAAAATGACCAGTATGACCGACCATATCTCCATTGGCATAATTCAGACGGCTAAAGCGAAATTTGCCCGCCTTGATGCCTCGAAGGACCTCTTGGGTGATGGCCTCAGCTTGCATACCCGGTGCTTCTTCCACAAGTCCGGGGAGTGAGGGCACCTCAACATATTCTTCATTTTGTTTATCAAAATATCCAGATCGATTGCCGTTCCAAAAGTAGGTGACGTGACCAAACTTGTGGGTCTCGCTGCACGCAAATTGAGATACATTTTGACTGGCGAGCAGTTCACCCAAGGTGCGATTGATTTCCGGCGGAGCGACTAAAAACCGTTTGGGTGTTTGCGTGTCGCCATCGTATTGGAGCATCCCGCAAAAGTGGACCTTGGGTCTTCGCACGCGATCAAACCTATCGAACACGTCTTGCTCGAAAGCTGCACAGATCTCGAGCATGCGGTCGCCTCGAAAGTTGAAGAGAATGACACCATCCCCATCGCAAATCGGACCCACGGCTTGACCCGCTTCTTGAATAACAAAGCTTGAGAGATCTTGATCTCCGATGTTGGGCGTTTCTTCGCGAAGGACTCGTACAGCTTCGAGGGTGGATTGAAATCCGCGACCTTCTCCCAGCACATGAACTTGCCAGCCGCGCTTGACCATATCCCAGTCTGAGTCGTAGCGGTCCATGGTTGTTGTCATTCGGCCGCCGCCTGAAGCAATGCGGTAATTACGCTCATTGCTTCCGTGGATTTGTGACAAGCAACCCTCAAGCTTTTCGATGTATTCGACGGCACTGGTTCGTGGAACATCACGGCCGTCTAGGAGGACATGCACGAAAAGATTTTTCACACCTTCTTGGTTCGCTTTGCGGATCATCGCGATCAGGTGATCGATGTGGCTATGAATATTACCGTCTGAGAGTAAGCCGATAAAATGCAGGGCTTGTTCTTGACTGATGACTTGCTGGGTTGTTTCTTGCCAGCTGGCTGTTTGATAAAGCGCACCGCTGGAAATCGCTTGGCTAACGAGCTTGGCACCTTGGTCAAAAACCCGTCCACACCCGATAACATTGTGGCCGACTTCGCTGTTGCCCATATCTGAATCACTGGGCATACCAACTGCCATGCCATGGGCCTGAAGCTGAGTTGTCAGTTCGTCGGTTCGGTAGCGATCGAGGTTTGGGGTATGAGCATGAAAGACGGCATCAGCATCGTCGTGCTTACCAATTCCAACCCCATCCATGACCGCGACAACGACAGGCCCTTCAACGCCAGGCTTACTTGATTGAACCAGCTCTTTGTTTTCCATCATCTCACTCGTGTTCAAGGGTTTAGTTGAGGTCTATACCCCTTGTGATTGAGAAGGCAAGCAGCCGGGCGTGAGTGATTTTGGGTTCTTCGGCGAGATACCCTGACATTCTAGGGACCCTGGTATATGGCGCCTCTATGTCTGAAACGATGCAACATCCGCCGCTTATAAGCACTGAAATCCCAGGTTTCGAGAAAACTCGGGCCCAGATTAAATCTTGCCCAGAAGATTTTCTAGTCAATGAGCTACCGCGGGAGCGGCGCTCGGATGAGGGTCCTCAAATTCGATTTAGGGTAGAGAAACGAGGGCTTACCACGGAGGAAGTCCTTTTCCGAATTGCTCAAATCTTAGGAATCGATAAGGAGGCGATTGGCTGTGCTGGCTTAAAAGACAAACAAGCCGTGACCACGCAATATTTATCGGTCCCACGTGCACATGCCAGCAGCCTTTCAGGCCTCGCCGAGGAGGGCTTCAAGGTTCTCGAGGTTTGTGGTCATGGACCCAAGCTCAAGCGCGGTGAAATCGAGGGAAACTCCTTTTCCATTTTGTTGCGGGGTGTCGACCCCAGTGCCCAACAAGGTGTTTGTGATGCCCTCTCTTACTTAGAGTCTCATGGCGTGCCGAATGCATATGGTGTTCAGCGCTTTGGCCATCAATGGAGTACCTGGGAGATGGGGAAATCCTTGTTGGAGAAGGGCGAAGAGGCCTTGGCAAATCTGCCGCGTCAGCAAAAGCGATTTATGCGGCGCTTGGCGCTTAACGCTGTGCAGTCTTCTCTCTTCAATGCCTGGTTGATAGACAGACAGGCGGACAATTTATTGCAAACGCTCATTCACGGGGATGTCATTTGGGTTGAGCGTCTGGGTACAGCTCAGCTTGTTCTCGATCCTGAGGCCGAGCAGAAGCGTCTGGAGGGGGGGAAGGTTTCGCTGACGGGACCGATGTTTGGCATTAAAATGCGGGCGGCGGTTGGAAAGGCATCACCTCGGGAAAAGGCAATTTTAGCCAAGAGCGGTTTTACCCTTGAGCAATTTGCCGCATTTTCTAAGGTCGCGCCTGGCAGTCGCCGTCCAGCTCTAATTTACCCAACACAGGTGAGTTCTGAAATCGAGGCTGAGGGGGTTCGTGTGGCCTTTACGCTGCCATCCGGGGCCTATGCCACTGTCGTTTTGGATGCCTTGGTTCAAGAGTCTTTGGGTTGATATTGGTCAATCGACATTGGACCTGATAGAACCAATTTATGGAGTATGGTTACGGCCGGTGGTTCTTGTTGGTGATGATCGTTGTGATGGGGCACGGTGTGCTTCCTGCCAAGGCGAGCTGCATCATTCAGGACGGTCTTGAGCTGCCTACCGGTATCCGCGGCGATAAAGTCGAGCGCATCCTCGCCGGTAATTATCTACGACACTCTTCCCACTATTATCGTTGGTTTCTAAAGAGACAAAAAAAAGAAGAGCGCATGCGCGGAGGCTCTGCCTTAACTTCTTTGGGCCTTGCCTCTGCGTACGGTCATTTGGGCCAGCTGGACAAAGCAGCGGCCACCATCGAAGCTAGAATCAAAAAAGAGCCGACGCGTTACAGTCTCCACATCGCCGCGGGTGATTATTATTTATTAAGCTCTAATCGAAGCCGGGCGGGAGCAGCGTTTAGCCGCGCGTTTGAGATGAACCCCAACGGTGAGTTTACCAAGGATGGTTTCTCGCATCACATGCTGGATTATATGTCGATGCAAGCTGCGCGGGATCGTAAAAAGAAGCCGATGGTGACGGTTACTGAGCGTGGCTCAGGGTATTCTCGTTTGGGCTTTTCACATTTTTTCCAAGAACGGGGCCGCCGCAGCGGTGTCTACCCGGCGCACAGTTGGAAGAATGGTGGCCGCGAACAGACGCTTAACGGGCTTTTGAATATGGTTTTGTGTGGCTACCGCCGCTCTCCTCACGTTTATGAGGCCATTGGTGATGTGCTCTCTGAGGGTAAAATCTCAGGCAAGGGCGATAATAGAGAACTGGCTGCCATGGCTTACCTGCGGGCTTCTTATGTGGTGGGCGACAGTCTTTGGTCTCGGCTCGAGTACCGAAAGTTAGCCCAGCAAATGCTGCCTCGTAAAACCAAGAAGTCTCTAAAATCATTAGAGAAAAGATTCGGCAAGAGCATCCGTAAAGGCACGAAAAACTATAAAATTGTGCGAATTCTTGAACAGAAATGGGCGAAAAAGAAGATGAATCTCGAATCTCGCTACGAGAAAGTCTTTTTGACCGGTAAACGCTAACAAGCTCCAAAACTAACGCCGTCTGGCATGGTATTTCTCTATGACATTGGTTAGGCAGCCATGGTGATAAAGGAGTTGCTATGCAAGTGAACCTCGCTCTCAAGGGAAAACATGCCGTCATCTGTGGTTCCAGCGCAGGCATTGGTGAAGCGGTGGCTCGGCGTATGGCCGCGCATGGCGCCAAGGTTACCCTGATCGCTCGGCGTGAAGAACGCCTCACCCAGTTGGTCCAAGAACTCAAGGAATCAGGGGCCGATAAGCCCGCTGCATGTGCTTGGGATCTAGACAAGCGAGAAGCGTTGGCGGCTTCTGCAAACGAGCTTGTGCGTGCACGCGGTGCGGTTCATATCTTGGTCAATAATACCGGCGGTCCACCTCCTGGCCCGATTTTAGAGGCCACTCCGGAGGACTTTGCTTTGGGACTGGGGAGGCATCTTTTCGCTTCTCAAATCTTAGTGCAGGCGTTTTTGCCCGGTATGATTGAAGCGGGTTACGGCCGAATTCTCAACGTGATCTCCACCTCAGTTCGGGAGCCCATCCCAAATCTTGGAGTGTCGAATACAGTTCGGGGCGCCATGGCCAGTTGGTCGAAAACCTTGGCTGGGGAATTACCCCCTGGAATAACCATCAACAATCTGCTTCCGGGGTTGACGGATACCGAACGACTTGATGCATTGCGCACGGCCATTGCCCAGAAGCGAGGCTCTTCGGAAGACGCCGTTCAAGACGATTGGATGTCGGGCGTTCCGGAAGGCCGGTTGGCCCGACCTGAAGAATTAGCAGGGGCTGCGGTCTTCTTAGCTTCTGAAGCAGGGGCATATATTCGAGGGGTAAATTTACCCATCGACGGCGGTCGATTGCACGCGATATAAAGTGACTGCTTCGGTGATGCAGTCTTGAAAAGCCATCTCAAAAGGGGACACGGCAATGAAGTACGATATTTTCTTTTCAATCAGCCAAACGCCAGTGGACGGACATACGCCTACTGAAGATGTGATGTTTCGAAATTTCTTTGACCAAGTTCAGGTCGCTGATGAATTGGGTTTCGGCGTTGCGTGGGTTGCAGAGTCTCATTTATCAAGCCAAGTTCAAAAAGAGACAAGTAAACCTGTTATACCTCACTGGGAAGGCGAGGTTGGTTTAAACGTTGATATCGCTCAGCTCGCACATCAAGTTTTCGCAAAAACGAAACGCATCGAAGTCGGCTCGGCCATCATGAATATTTTATGCAATGGTGGACCCATTGCAGCGGCCGAAAAAATCGCATGTTTCACAGCTCTCCATGGTCTCAATCCAGAGGAGAAGCGAAAGCTTCATGTTGGGTTTGCGGCGGGGCGTTTTGATTTTATGAACCGTGCCTACGGCGTAGATGCCCGCAACCCTGTAGAGGAAGCGGCTTGGCGCAGCGTGAAGGGCAAAGTATTTCGGGAAGCTGCCGAGATCTTTTTGCGCTTGTTAAAGGGCGAAGTTCTGAGCAGCGATCAGATGGATGCACCAACGCTTACGCGGGCCGATTTTCGCAGCGATGAAGACTGGCAAAAAGTCTTGGATGCGCATGGAGAGGCCACCGAATCGATCGCGCTCGATCGCCGCTGGGAATTCGAGAAGTTAAAGATTATCCCCCAAGCATTTCGCCGAGAGCTCTTACAGCTCGTGATTGGCAGCCACGACCCAGCTTTGCAGGAAAAAGTGCAAGAGTGGGCACCGGTTCAAGTGTTTAACTTGTCGATTACTTCACCTGAAATCATTGAGAAAACTCATGAACGTCTTGCGAAGGCCTATCACCAAGACGGTGGTGCCTGGGACCGTGGGCACATGCCCCGAACTGTTTTCGTATTCATCAATGAGCAGGAAGGTTTGAGCTCAGATGAGCGGCGAGAGAAAGCCAAAGAAGAGGCGCATTCGGCTCTTGGTACCTATTGGACGGCTCTCGAAGGTACTTTAGATCCCGCGAAAGTTGAAAAAGCATCGCACAATGCCCTGATTGGCAATGCCGAAGACATCGCGATGCAGATGGTAGAGCGCTTTCACCCGGATGACCGGCTGATGCTGTGGTTTGACTTTTTCAACCACGACAACGAACGCGTGATGAGTAATATGCGCGCGTTTATGGAGCACGTGCCTGCGAAAGTAGACGCCCTAATCAAAGAGAGACAAGCTGGATAATCAGTCATGCCGGAATTTATCGATATCTCGCCTTTGATTTCTCCCGATGTGGCTGTCTGGCCTGGAGATGTGGCCTTCAGCCGGCAGGTCGCTCTCGATATGCAGTCGGGAGATAATTTAACTCTGAGTTCAATCACCACCACCCTTCATGTGGGAGCGCACTGTGATGCTCCCAATCATTATGCCAAGGATGGTGCATCGATCGCCGAACGTGATTTGGACCCCTATTATGGGCCCTGCCAAATCGTTACGGTCGATGTTGCGCGCGGAGAACGCATTGTCCCTTCGCATATCAAGGTTGAGATTCAGGCAGAGCGGGTTCTATTCAAGACGCTTACATTCCCGGACCCAAATGATTTTAACGAAGACTTTGCCAGCCTCTCTCCAGAGGTTGTTGAGTTTTTGTTTGAGAAAGGCGTACGGCTCGTCGGATTGGACACTCCCTCGGTGGACCTTTGTCAGGACCGGAAACTTCTTAGCCATAATGCCATCGCCAAAAGAAACCTATCGATCTTAGAGGGTGTTGTGCTCGGTCATGTCGAGGACGGCGTTTACACATTGATTGCTTTGCCGCTTAAGTTGGCGCAAGCAGATGCATCCCCGGTGCGGGCAGTATTGGTGCGAATATGAATGATACGATGCGGGCGAAAGCCAAAGCTCATGCAAACATCGCTTTGGTGAAATACTGGGGCAAGCGCCAGGTAAAGCTCAACTTGCCTGATGTAGGCAGTATCTCTCTGACCTTGGAAGGTTTAACCACAGAGACTGCCGTTCATTTTGACATGCGCCTTACTCATGACCGTTTGATACTCAATGGTGAAGAACGACCCGAAGACTCCAAACGTGTGTCAGAGTTTCTCGCAACGATCCGTGAGATGGCGGGCCTTTCGTGTTTCGCAACGGTCACCAGTACGAATAATTTCCCAACAGGCGCGGGCCTCGCGAGTTCGGCATCGGGATTTGCAGCTTTGGCTCTGGCGGCTACGCGGGCAGCTGGAATGAATCTAGATGACGCTCGGCTTTCTTCTTTATCGAGGCAGGGTTCGGCAAGTGCTGCGCGTTCTATCTTCGGCGGCTTTGTGGAAATGTCTCGTGGCAAAAAGACCAACGGAGAAGACTGCAATGCCTATCAGCTTGCCTCGCGGGAACATTGGCCACTTCAGGTGGTGGTTGGCATCACGAGCAAGGCTCGCAAGTCTGTAGGTTCAACTGAGGGCATGTTAAGCAGTGCCAAGACATCTCCGTTTTATAAATCGTGGGTGGATACTCATCCGGCGGACTTAAACTCCATGCGCGATGCGATTGCTGAGAAAGACTTTGAACGTCTGGCTGAGATTACGGAATCCAGCACTCTCAAAATGCACTCGGTGATGATGTCGACTCGGCCGTCATTGATTTTCTGGAATGGCGTAACCGTTGAACTGATGCACGTCCTTACGTCTTTGCGCAAAGAGGGGATTGGTGTGTGCTACACCATGGATGCCGGTCCTCAAGTGAAGGCAATATGCTTGCCTGAACATGCAGCGCGCGTTGAAGAAGCGATGCGAAGTGTGGCCGGCGTTGAAGATATCTTGGCGACCGGTATGGGTATGGGTGCATGCCATCTTGAGGAAACGTCGTGACCATAGAAGCGGTGGCTCCGGGCAAGATGATTCTTGTTGGAGAATATGCAGTGCTGCACGGTGCGCCGGCGCTGGTGTGTGCAGTTAATCGGGAAGCCAGAGTTACTCTAGAGACCAATGGTGAGACGGGCATCCTAGTGCACGCTCCAGATGTAGGGTTGGATAACTCTGCTATGGAGCTTCGAGGTGGTATTGCTCAAACGACTGACGGCCAAGAACTTCCCAATAGTCTCAAAGTGGTGAGCGCTGTTGCTGAGCATTTTGCGACGCAACTTGAACCTCGCCTTTTGGAAAGCGGACTTCGGATTTCGATCGATACCTCGGGATTTGTTCAAGAACAAAACGGTTTTAAATTGGGACTGGGTTCCAGTGCAGCCGTAACCGTTGCGCTAACACGGGCTATGCAGGCTTATGTAAACAGCAAAGACGAAGAGACCCAGGCGCTGCCATTGTTTCAGCGAGCCCATAAAATTCACCAGAAGATGCAGGGCGGTATCGGCAGCGGTTTAGATATCGCGGCCAGCGTGTTTGGTGGCTTGGTCGCTTTTGATGAAGTTGAACCGGGAAATTCAGTGGTTCCTCGTAAACTCGAGCGCTTACATTGGCCTGCAATGGCTCCCGTATTTGTGGGCAACTCAGCCTCTACAACGGATTTGGTAAGTAAAGTGAATACCTATCGAAAGGGTGCTCCCGAGCACTTCGCATCATTGATAGGTGAAATGGCCACGGTTTCAAAAAGTGTGATCGCAGCCAGTCAGTGTGACGACTTAGCCGGCGTTCGTACGGGGTGCAGTTCGTATTGTGGGCTCATGGATCGTTTGGGCCAGGTGAGCGGAGCAGACATCATCTCAGAGGCCCATCGCCGTGTCCGCGACCTAAGTATTGGAAATGGCTTTGCTTACAAGCCATCTGGAGCGGGTGGTGGAGATCTTGGACTGATTTTCAGCAAGCAACAAAGTACGTTGAACGATTTACGGCCCGAGCTAGAAAAGCTTGGAGCGAGCTGGACTGAGTTGGGAATTTCTTCATCGGGTGTGCGGTTAGAGACTCCGTAAAGAAAAAATTTACAATAATTCACTGCGTCAGGGGTGTTCTCTTCCCTTGTGGCTTCCAAATCTGGGGCATATAAGCCTGAGCAGGAGCGACAGATGGACAAATCGCGTTTACCAAATTTCTATAAATACAGTGTTTCTGAACGCTTACGCCTACTTTATGAGCGTCAGGTACTGAGTGAAGACAGCTATCACACCCTGATGGACGGAGTGGCTACTCTCGACGTCGAATCTGCTGACCGTATGGTCGAGAATGTGGTGGGCGTTTTTGGGCTCCCCATGGGCCTGGGCCTTAACTTCGTCATCAACGACAAGCCCTACATCGTCCCGCTTGTGGTCGAAGAGCCGTCCATCATTGCGGCGCTGAGCTCAGCTGCAAAACTCGTACGAGGTAACGGCGGCTTCGAAGCCCACAGCGAAAAGCCGCTGATGATGGGTCAGATTCAGGTCGTGGACATCACGCATCCTGCCCGCGCTCGCCAAATCCTTCTACAAAATAAAGACAAGATTTTGAATCTCGCCAACAGCCTGCACCCGAACATGGTGGCACGCGGCGGCGGTGCAAAAGACATGGAAGTTATCATTCACCCTTCGGCCTCTGCCCGCGGTGACATGGTGGTTGCACAACTTTTGGTCGATACCTGTGATGCCATGGGTGCAAACCTCGTCAACACGATGTGTGAAGGCGTTGCAACTCTCGTGGAAGAAATGACCGGTGGAACCGTATTTCTTCGCATCCTCTCGAATTTAACTGACCGCGCGATGGTGAGTGCCAGTTGTAAGATTCCGGTTTCACTCTTGGAAGGCAAAGGTTACTCCGGCGAGTCGGTTCGTGACGGTATCATCCTTGCCAACGATTTTGCGGCTGTTGATGCCTACCGGGCAGCAACGCACAACAAAGGAATCATGAACGGCATCGACCCTGTGGCAATCGCTACAGGTAACGATTGGCGAGCTATTGAATCCGCGGCTCATGCATACGCCGGGCGTGGTAACACCTACACCTGCTTAACCAGCTGGACCAAAGATGACGAAGGAAACCTCGTCGGAGGTATCCGCTTACCTCTCAAGGTCGGTACCGTCGGTGGCAGCTTGCAGTCCAACCCCGGTGTTAAAGTCGCTCACGAAATTCTCGGTGTCGAGTCGGCAAGAGAATTGGCAGAACTCATGGCCGTTGTGGGCTTGGCCCAGAACTTCTCAGCACTGCGCGCTCTAAGCACCGATGGCATTCAACGTGGTCATATGACCTTGCATGCACGCAGCGTTGCAATGACTGCTGGGGCAACGCCTGACAACTTTGATAAAGTTGTCGACAAGCTGGTGGCCAGTGGTGAAATCAAGATCTGGAAAGCCAAAGATATCATCCGAGATATCGAACTGGGTCCTGGAGCTGACTTGAGCGGTGCATTTCGAATTGAGTCAGAACTTGTGCCTGAAACACGTGGTGCCGGTTACGGTAAGGTGATTCTGCTAGGAGAGCATGCGGTTGTTTATGGCAGCCATGCCATTGCCGCGCCTGTAAAGCTTAACATTCAAGCTCAAATCAAAGACTACGACGATGGCGTGAATCTAACCATCCCACGTTGGGGTGTAGAGCAGCGGGTTATGCTGAATGGTAAGCGTGAGAACTCGTTGAGCGCATCGCTGGACCTAATACTTGAAAGACTTCACCTTAAAGAAGAATCGATGTCGATTGAGGTTTGGCCACACGTTCCTCGTGCAATGGGCTTGGGTGCATCCGCTGCGTTGGCTGTCGGTGTTATTCGGGCGCTCGACCAACGTTATAAGCTGAATCTATCCGACACCGATGTGAACGGTATTGCATTCGATGTTGAGAAGCTGGCTCACGGCGGCACGCCATCGGGCATCGACAACACCTTAGCAACCTATCGCCAGTTTATGCTCTACAAAAAGGGCCATCCGCCGGTGATGAAGGAAATTTTCTCCCCGAAGCCGATACCAATCGTAATCGGTTTAAGTGGCACGGAAAGCCTCACGGCGACCATGGTCACTAAGGTACGAAACAACTGGGAAAATAACCGATTTTTGTATGAACGAATTTTTGCAGAAATTGACGGGCTTACCCTCGAAGGCGTTAAGGCCATTGAGAGCAACAACCTGACGCAGCTCGGTGAACTCATGAATATTTGCCAGGGCCTCTTAAATGCTTTGGGAGTCTCAAGCTGGGAAATCGAAGAGCTTATCCAAATCGCCCGCGATAATGGCGCCTTGGGTGCGAAGCTTACGGGCGGCGGCGGTGGTGGCTCTATGGTAGCCATCTGTCCAGATAACGCGGAACGTGTTGCGGCGGCCATGCGTAAGGCTGGTTACCGCGCGATGATCACCGAAATCGGTGGTTCTCCTGAAGGAGGACAGTCATGACACATTCAGTAGTTGTATCTTTCGATGACGAGCCTCTCATTCTGGTTAACTCCCAAGATGAAGTTTTAGGACACGAAGAAAAGCACCCGTGCCATAATGGTATGGGAATGCTCCACCGTGCTTTTTCAATTTTTATCTTCAACAGTCGTGGAGAATTATTGATTCAGCAACGAAGTGAGCAAAAACGACTCTGGCCTATGTTTTGGGCAAATACATGCTGCAGTCACCCAAGACGCGGCGAGGAAACTCCCTCAGCTGCCGACCGAAGATTACGCGAAGAACTCAGCATGAAAGCAGAGCTTCAATACGTTTATAAATTTGAGTATCAGGCTACTTTTGGTGAACTGGGATCCGAAAATGAACTCTGTTGGGTTTTTGTGGGACGCTCAGATGATGCGGCGGACCTGAACCTAAATGAAGTGAATGAATTACGGTACATCTCCCCAGAAGCTCTAGACGCTGAGATGGAAACAAACCCTGAGAAGTTTACGCCTTGGCTCAAGATGGAGTGGAAAAAGCTTCGCACTCAGTACTGGCATCAAGTGGAAGCACTCAACTAATCTGAGTCTTCTTCAGACTCGCCTCGCCAATTGCTTAGACGCTCTTTAATGACCGCTTCGTATCCTTGGTCGCTCGGATGATAGTAACGAGCCCCTTCCAGATCATCGGGTAGATAAGATTCTGCAACATAGTTGCCTGTAAAGTTATGCGGGTATTTGTAGTTTTTCCCGCTGCCCAGCGCCTTGGCAAGCCCACTGGTTGCGTTAAGTAGCTTTTTGGGCACAGGCAATGCGCCATTTTCTTTAAGCTCCTTACGGGCACTTGTGTAGGCTGCAAGGATAGCATTGGATTTCGGTGCACAGGCTAAATACGTGGCCGCTTGGGTAAGCGGCAGAACGCCTTCGGGGAGCCCCATCAATTCAAACGCGCCCAACGCATTCATGGCAACTTGCAGCGCCTGAGGATCTGCATTCCCAATGTCTTCACTGGCGAAGATGACCATACGCCTGAGTATAAATCGTGGTGGCTCGCCTGCCTCAAGCATCCGAGTCATCCAGTAGACGGCTGCATCAGGGTCGCTGCCGCGCATGGATTTGATAAATGCACTCACGACTCCGTAATGCTCGTCGCCGGCTTTATCGTAGAGAATCATTTTTTGCTGAGCAGCGGATTCAACGAGTTCGAGGGTTAGTTCTGAGAGCTCTTCGGATTGGGCGAGGTCACAACAGACTTCAAGGGTGCCCAGTGCATAGCGTGCATCGCCTTGGCTTAATTTTGAGAGCTGCTCAAGTACTTCCATCGTGGCGGTAATGCCGCGGCGGCCCAGCCCATTTTGTTTGTCCGAAAGCGCTCTATTGAGCAGTTCAGCAAGGTCTTCTTTGGGGAGCTTCTCAAGGACAAACACACGGCAGCGCGAAAGCAGTGCTGAGTTGACTTCGAAGCTTGGATTTTCGGTGGTGGCGCCGACGAGTGTGAAGAGACCAGACTCAACGTGCGGAAGTAGGGCGTCTTGTTGGGCTTTATTAAAGCGGTGAATCTCGTCGATGAAGAGAAGCGTGCGATGCCCGTGATAATTGCGGCGCTCCTCAGCTTCTTGAACAATACGGCGTATATCTTTGACCCCGCCCATGACGGCGGACAGCGTCTCAAAATGAGCTTTGAGGTGGTTGGCAAGAGTTCTTGCTAGGGTGGTTTTCCCGCATCCGGGTGGTCCCCATAAAATCATTGATGGGATTTCACCGCGTTCGATAAGGCGTCGCAGTGGAGCCCCCTCACGCAGGAGCTTAGGTTGCCCCACCATCTCATGAAGGGTTTGCGGGCGTAGGCGTTCAGCTAATGGCTTGTAGGCGCGCGCCTGGGCTGCGGCGGCAAAAAGATTCCCGGTCTTGCCTTGGGTTGGGCCTTTAACCATTGAAGCTTAGCTCTTCCTCGTCGAAAGCACTTCGGTCTTCTTTGAGTCTGAAGCTTTGAATCGTCGCTGTTTTACCCTGCATGCAGCTTACAATCAGATAACTCCAAAATGGCATAGCGTGAACGCGGTCAAACTCACTGGCTTGGGAGGGGTGATTGGGGTGCGAGTGATAGATGCCCAATACGTCGAGTCCTGCTTCTTTGGCAGTACGCTCTGCGTGAAGTAAAGCGCGAGGATCAATTAAGAAGCGCCTTTCTCGATTTTCGCCTTTGGTGTTTTCGACTGGTATGACTTGAACAATTTCTCTTGAGCCATCATCGAGTTCACGGCCAAGCATGGTGCCGCAGCATTCCTCGGGAAAGGTTTCTTCCGCGTGGGCGTTCATCTCGTCTTGGCAGGACTGCTTAACAACAATTTTCATGAGCCTTCTTCCCAAAAGTGGTCGCTGAGGTAGCGGCTTCCGCCGTCGCAGCAGATTGCGACAATGGTTGCAGCGCGCCCAGCTTTTGCTTCTTCGTTCGCAATTTCTAAAGCGGTTGCCACAAGAGCACCCGCTGAGATGCCTATGAGCAGCCCTTCCTCTTTACCCATCCGTCTTACAGTTTCGTGAGCAAGCTCTGTTTGACAGACGCGCTGCTGATGCGGCACCTCGCCATCGTAGATGCCTGGTACAATCGCACTTTCAAGATGCTTCATGCCTTCAAGGCCGTGGAAGGGTGAGTCGGGTTGAACGGCGACGACTTGGCACAGCGGCGTATTTTCACGCAGATAACGTCCGGTGCCCATGCAGGTTCCGGTGGTTCCAATGCCGGCGACAAAGTGTGTGATTTTCCCCTGAGTCTGTTCGACGAGTTCGGGGCCGGTTGTCTGGTAGTGTGCCTGCCAATTGGAATCGTTATTGTATTGATCGGCGTAAAACCACGAAGGGTTAGCAGCTGAGAGTTCGCGAGCTTTTAATATTGCGCCGTCTGAGCTTAGGGCAGGATCT
>JABJBS010000394.1 GCA_018668695.1 Deltaproteobacteria bacterium | reverse complement strand
CATGCCGCAGCGCGAGACCACCGCATAGCAGTGAAAACCAAAGATTCACCTTGTCTTGCGGTCGCAACCAGAAAAGAACAAAATGAAAGATCGTAGCCATCAGTAAAACACCCAGCAACGTATAGGCGAAGGCTAATCGATTAAATTTATTCTTGTCCAAATCCTTCGTGAGACCAATGACCGGAACTCGCCAAACACCTATATAGGCACTGCGGTAACCAGAGACCTCAAGAAACAAATCCAACACGGGGCCCCTTAACCCTGCCAATGAAGCATGGGTCCAGACCACTTCGGGAACGGCCTCCTCTTTCGTGCGCCCTACCGTACCCGCCTCAGAAATAACTCGGCGATTACCGTACGCGTCGATTGCCCAGAGTCGGTGAGCTGTATCAATCACGCCAAGCCTAATTGATAAATAATCGAGAGCTTTAGGCAGACCCCGAAGCTGCACGCCGTGGGTTAAGTAGTTGCCGTGGTCCGCCTCATCAACAAACGCCCCACTCAAAATATCAATGCGTTGTTGTGGGCCAACCTCGATGTCCTCGAGCAACTGACGTGGCCAATGTGACCAATCCCCCTCTAGTCGAAACTCACCATCGTCTGGATTCCATTTTGATAAATCTATGAACGCTTCAGGCTGAAGTGTTTTAGTCTCGGCGAAACTCAGCGTGGGCCAAAAGACGGCGTGGAACATAATCAACAATACGATCCGCTGAGCGATGACCACCTGGTACTCCTGGGCAAGGTCCTGCGCTTAAAACCTAACAACCATCGGTGCCGCAACTCTTCACAAGTTTGAAGGCAGAGAAGATATTATTATCAAGCTATGATATAAAATCATACCTTCGCTACAGGCTCCACAGGATGCATCGACTTACGTAACAAAAGGACGAAGAAAAGACCTAAGTATCTGTTTTAACTTATTTTTCAATTGCGTCCTTGCAGCCGACTTTACTCGAAAAGAACACATCGCCGATGGAAAATCATCAACCCCTCAAAACCCTGCTCGTCAAACGCCTTAGTATGAATTCGCAATTTGCAAATCAGCCTCAGTCGGCGGGACATTCTTGGGATTGGATACATACCTCAGCACATCTTCGTAATGAATTTTCCCGGCCTCGTAGAGGTCCTTGAGTGCCCTATCCATCGTGACCATTCCATGCCCTCGGGAACTCTCCATAATGCTGGCAGCCTGGTGGGGCTTATTTTCACGAATAATGGTTCTAACCGCAGGCGTAGCCACCAACACTTCAAAAGCAGCCAATCGGCCTTCGCCATTTTTCACCGGCAACAACCGCTGTGAAACAACCCCAAGCAATGAACTGGATAACTGCGCGCGTGCCTGATTTTGCTGTCGTGCGGGGAATACATCAACAATCCGCTCAATCGCTTGAACCGCGCTATTGGTATGCAAGGTTGCCATGACCAGGTGCCCGGTTTCAGCTGCAGTAAGGGCCGCTGAAACAGATTCAAGGTCTCTCATTTCACCCACCAAAATAACATCCGGATCTTGACGCAACACATACTTGAGGGCGGCCGAAAACGATTGAGTATCAGAATTGACTTCTCGCTGATCAATCGTCGCTTTTTTACTTTCATGAGTATACTCAATCGGATCCTCGATTGTGACGATTCGGCAATTACGACGTTCATTAATCTGATTAAGTAGACAGGCAAGCGTAGTCGTCTTACCGGAGCCTGTAGGTCCCACCACCAAGAGAAGACCTTGTGGCTTTTGCCCCAATCGTAAAAGAGATTGAGGGAGTCCTAAATCTTTTCCACTTGGGATCTCAGAAGAAATCGCGCGTAAAGACGCAGCCATACGACCTTTTTGGAAATAGGCATTTATACGAAAGCGCTGGTCGCCAGAAATAGCGAGAGCAAAATCAATCTCGCGCTCGAGCTGATAAACGCTACGTTGACGGGTCGAAAGCACCGAGAACAATAAGGTTCGCATGTCGGCCTCGGTTAGCGGAGTTTGCGAGAGAGGTTCCAGTTTACCCGCAATTCTTAAAATCGGTGCACGACCTTCCGTTATATGCAGGTCGGAAGCACCTCGTTTACTCACCTCTTGGAGCAGGGTCTTTAGATCAAGCTTGCCCGCTGTACTGGTAACGAGGTCTTTCGCGAAGCTTGCACTTCCCGTGCTTACCCCACGTACCTGCAAAGCAAATTCTTCAGGATGACTCGCATAGGCCAAGGCTGTTTCATGGCTGATATGTTCAGCTTGGTAAAGTCGTACCAAAGCTTGTGTATAACTGGTTAAATCCGAGCTTCTCGAATCACGTAGAATGTCGTAGAGTTCATCGACCCGTTGTTCGTGAATAAGTTTACGAACCGCAGGGTTCATCGTAAGAACTTCAGCGGCTAAAACACGTCCATTACCAGATATTTTGGGAAGCAACCGCTGCGACACGATCCCAACCAGACACATCGATAAATCTAAAGCTGCTTGAGTTCTAGCATGCTCTGGAAAGTAGCCCAGTAAGCGCTGAATGGTTTGAACGCTATTTACCGTATGAACCGTCGCCAATACCAAATGTCCCGTGAGCGCCGCCGATAAGGCCACCTTCATCGTTTCCATATCCCGGATTTCACCGATAACAATCACATCCGGGCTCTGGCGTACGACTTCCCTTAAGGCCTGAGAGTAATCTAAGGTATCTTTACCTATCTCTCGTTGCGTAACCCGGCTTCGCGCATCTCGGTGTACAAACTCGATAGGATCTTCAATCGTAACAATATGCGCGGCACGGCTTTGATTCACGCAGTGAACGGCGGCCGCTAGAGTTGTAGACTTACCTGAACCAGTAGAGCCCGTGACCAAGACAAGGCCACGCTTTGCAGAGGCAAATTTCTCGACCGCTGGAGGCAACATAAGAGCTTCCGAATTAAGTGCGCCACTGGGAATTGCCCTTGCTACTAAACCCACTCTCCCCATGTTGCGATGCAGGTTCAGCCGGTACCTTCGGCCATTATCGAGGGATAAACCTACATCCAAATCACCGGTTTCAAAAAACAGTTTCTTGGTCACCGGGTTGAGAGCGAGTTCCAATATCTTCTCGATGTCTTCCAGGCTCGTTGGGACATGATTTAGCTGCTGAACACTGCCGTGTATTCGTATGGCAGGTACCTTACCCTGCGTAATGAATAAGTCAGAAGCTTGGTAACGCTCCATCGCCTCTAGGAGGCTCACCAGGGGGATATTTCTAGGTGCTGTCATGCTTAGAGCATAACCCTAGTTCAAGTTCGTATAAAGTCGTTTGGAATGCTTTACGGGAGTGGCTGTCCATTTGGTACCATCACCCCCGTATCAATCAAAAGAATGACTTAAAAAGGCGGCGGAACGCCTATCAAAGATTCAGGTACTGGCGGGCAATCAAGCGTCCTCAAAAAGGCTTCTATATCATTTTCGCCCTGCACATTCAGATTGTTCAAAAGAGGGTCGAGTTCACCCACGAAATCACGATTGTTACGCCCTCCCCGGTCATAGTGATCAATCATCTCACGCAGCGTCACCAGATTGCCCAAATGGCCAAAGTGACTTCGCTGTCCGACACCGCGGAGTGTTGGCGTCTTAAACGAACCAAGTTGATTCACTTCACTGGAAATCGGATTCAGGCGAGAAAATCCCGCACCGACATCGTCGGAATAAACACCCGTACCGTTAAAGATATCATTGACCAAAGCCGTAACACCGTTGACGCGCCCTCGGTCAGGCGTTCCGTCATGATCAATACCAATATTATGAAATCTTTGGTCAGATAGAGTCGGTCCGCTATGACAACGGTCACAACCACTGTCTAGGAAGTTAGAAGCACCTTGCTCCTCGTCCCGTGTTAGATTGATTTCTCCACGGATATAACGGTCAAAACGAGTATTGGAACAAATCAACTGCCGCTGATAAGCCTCAAGCGCTTTACCCACGTTGGCGAAAACTCTCTGTACGTTGTCTTTTTGCTGATTCGTTAAACCGTTCCATGAAGTATCTCCCGGCTTACCTTTTCGCGGAAGACCTGACACATTTGGCAAGGGCCCAAAAACTGATTCGTATTCGCGATCATGATGGTCAGCTATCAAGTGAGCCACCTCCAGCCGACTAAAATCCATCTCTGCAAAACCCTCAATAGCCTGCAACGCCTGAGACCAAAGGGAATCTGACCGCCCGTCCCAGAAAAGGAAATCCGAAAATGCCACGTTCCACAGGGTTGGTGAATGCCGGCTGCCCACCCGACCATTTACGCCTTGCGCTAATGAACGAGGCTCCGAGAATCCATGCTCAGGGTCGTGACACGTGGCGCAAGAGACACCGCCTGTGGAACTCATGGTATTGGTATAGAAAAGCCGTTGTCCAAACCTTGCTGCGGCTAACTCATCGGCATAGCGGTTGGTCGGTGCACGGGGAATCACCTCCATCGAAAGCTGGGCCAAACGCTCCAACTCTTCAAACTCATTATTGTTGTTATTACCGTTACGGTTGTTGTTCCCGTTCCCGTTCCCGTTCCCGTTCCCGTTCCCGTTCCCGTTCCGTCCACAGCCAACCAAAACTAAACTTAAGAAAACTAAAATTATCCAAAATGTACGCACCACGACACCACCTATAAGTTAGGTTATTTAAAAAAGATGTTACGGGGGCCACTTCTTTGATGCTGCGTCTTTTTCATTTAGTCATTTTTATTTTAGAAAATTGAAGATAGCTGATTGGATAATCCAGCTCGAAAGATGTCCAACGGTTGATAAAGTTTGATCAGTTGTTTGATTGCGAACCTTCTTCAGTCACTGAAAACCAGTATGGCGAGCGCCTGCCGCCGTAAGTACACGAAATTGACAGTCCTCTAAGGGGCACGGCATCCCGGATGGCTTATGACTTACCCAAGCAGGATAAGAGTAAGATAAAATCAGTTAGGGGGTTCTATTTTAAGGTCGTAACCTATTGCCTAAATCTGACAATTAAGTCTTAAGGTGAGGTTCGTTTTAAAAAGAGGAATTGCCCGGTCATGCAAGCCAAGCCCATTCGATTTAAAAGAAATCCGGCCACCAAGTCGCGCATCACAACAACCCTTTTGATTAGCGCCCTGCTTTGCCTATTTATGCTCAATCAAAGCTCTTATGAGAGCCTGCTGCCACCGTTTTTAGTAGCGACACTCATCCTCTCAGTCGTTGTCTTAATGCGATTGTCCAACACGAGTCAGCGCCACTACCTCCAAATCTACTCTGGAACGATGCTGATAAACCGCTCACTCTTTCGAGCCGCAGTGACCTATGAAATGTCGAATTTTACCAGCGTCCGTCGTGGCACGTCACTTTTCCTTAGTGGTAAGCCAGTCGTCATCTCAACACAAGGCGGGAGAACCATTCGGCTTACAACACTCTGGCTCACGGAGCATGATTTGAACCGTATTCAGAAGATGATTGAGCGGAGAATGAAGGACTGAGCTACGGCTCGCAAACGACCCCATTTAAGCTTATCTCGGCGCCAACTGGACCTGCGGAGGGAATGCCGACTCTGCAGTCTGGCGAATCCGGATTACTACAACACGTGAGGTCGATGGCTACTGTATAAAGCATTGGCGGAATATCCTGCTCGCAAGTATTTAGGCTATACACTTTTCGTGTTCCGTTTCCTTCGCAATTTAGGTTGCCACCGAATTGAGTGAATTCAAAGGTTCCGTCATCGTTGCAACGAATGGTGTTCGCTGAATTATTGTGAATCCCGCCGCTGTTATCCATTCCCTGCCAGCCATGGCAATCGGACTCATCCATTCCAATCGGCCAGTGATGCTCGTTCCCGCCGTCACATGTCTCACTTTGGCCTGTTTGAAGTCTTACCAGCGGAAACGCGCACGGGTTATCCGCTGAGGTATCATCGATGGTTTCTTCAGATGTCCCATCGGTGGAGTCATCTGAACTCGTATCATTACTTGAGTCGGTTGATTCGGTTTCATCCGGTATGACGCTTGATTCTTCAACTTCACCACAACCAACAATCATCCACGCCAATGCCAGGCACAATAAGTTCATTTTCATCGTATTTACCTTTTAAAACAGAGTATTCTTTCACATCATGGTCAAGACAAGAACTCCATAAGACCCTCATCTTCAGGTATAGGCAAACCCAGCACCATCATTGTTCAATAAGCTAGCTTGGCCCCGTAACTTGCCGAAAAAAGCCCATTTTGTTTTTAAACCTATGACTCTCGCAAAAGTTGCGGAAATTAATCGTGGAATATCTAAAAGAATTGGGTTGGCTAAACGTTGTACTAAGATTTGGGCTTGCGCCAGGCGGAGGCTAACCATGGCTGTTGGTCTCTGGGGACTCCGGGCGGGCGATAATAATGTGTGAGTTCCACAAAACCCGCGGTTTTCAACAAGAGCCGCCAATTCTCTAGGTCGTAGTAGGCTCCGTAACGCTCGCCATTAATCTCTTCGATATTAGGCCCTCGGGGATTTGAGCTAAAAAGAACACCCCCAGGTTTGAGGGCCCTAAAAAGCTCTCCCAAAACGCGCTCGATTTCACACATCGGAATATGAAAAAGCGTGGCATTCGCAAAGATTCCGTCAAAACCATTGGCCTCAAGATTCAGCGCAATAAAATCTTGGCACAACACCTCTTGACCAGAAACTCTTCTTGCCATCTCGCAAAAAGCCTTTGACCCGTCCAACCCTATGGCCACATGACCTCTATCCCTGAAAGTGATCAGATCTCGCCCAGGACCACATCCCAAATCGAGAATTTTAGCTGGCGCGGGAATAGGAAGGTATTGCAGGAGAGTCTCGATGTTTTGAGAGACATCGTGATCGCGTGTTCCTTGCCAAAAGTCTTCGGCTCGGTCTTGATAATGTCCAATGGTTCTACCTGAGAGTAGCCCAAGGTCACGTTCATTAAATGGTTTGCCTAGCATAGCGACCTCAATACTTCCTTTAAGCATCGATAGTCAAAGGGTTGACGAGCCAGTCATCAACCAGCCATCCAACCCACATAGACACCGGTCCAGCTGTAGCCTGTAACAGTTGAGGTACAACCATCAATATCCGTGAATACTGCATCAGAGAGTGTCACGGTGACCACGGTGGGTATTGACCAAGCTGTTGCTTCACCGTCTGGCGTTGCACTGATTGTAATCGTGCCCGCCGTTGCGGCAATGCTGTGATTGATAACGACCGGGTTCTCCCAGTCCAAAGCATCATTGCACGTTGCGCCGTTTACGTTGCTACCAAGATTAAGGTTAAGGTCGACGCCTGAATCCGGTAAATTATAGGTACGCGTTAGCACACCACCTGAGCTATGCGCTTCTTCGCACACGCCCCAAATCGACAAATTCACTTCCATGGTCCCATCCGGCGAGGCTGCATAAATAACCATGTCACCGCAGCCACCTGCCCACTCCAATCCAGCCATAAAGTTATCCGCCGGCAATGCACTCTCTGCGCAAGCGCTCACTTCATCGCAAAGGTCGCCCGTATCAGACACGCATTCCCCATCGGGGTTACAGGCTTTGATTTCCATGGTCTCGGCGCAATCTAAATCTGCCGGGTCACAAAGCGTACACATATCACCACAAGATTTACCTGCACATGCATCATACTCTTCGCCGTCGCAGAGGTCGCCGGTATCAGACACGCATTCCCCATCGGGGTTACAGGCTTTGATTTCGTCTGTTTCAACACAATCTAAATCGTTAGGGTCACACTGCTGACACATATCGCCGCAAACTTTTCCGGCGCAGGGCTCGTAGGGCTCAGGCTCAACTTCATCACACAGGTCGCCCGTATCCATGACACACTCACCGGCCTCGTTGCAGGCCTTCACAACATTGGTTTCGTTGCAGTCTAGGTCATTCGGGTCACACTGCTGGCAGACATCACCACAGACTTTATTGGCACATGGTTCATACGTTGTGCCCGATGCTGTACCGTCCGGGGATGTGCCCGCGGTGGAACTATCATCAGAAGTTCCGTCGCCTGCTGTTGCGCCATTGGTCGGTATAATTCCGGAGCCCTCACCAACGCCGCAGCCACTTAGTGCCATAAGTAATGCCGTCAGCATGAAAATAGTGGAAGTCTTCAACATATCTGGTCCTCTCCTCCGAAACCTGAGTACAACAATCATCATATAACTAGCAGAAGATATGCCAAGAGTGAACAAACCCTAAGCACCTGATTTTAGACAACTTTAAACCAGTGAAACCGGAAGGAAATCGCCGGGACTGTTAACTTTTGGATACAATGTAAACAAATGCATGCTTAAGCCGCTCATTGTAAGTGTCTTTGTGATGTAAACAGTGCGCTAAGCTGGTGGCGTAACCCGAGTTGTCCTAGGAGCGAACTGCTCCAGTCTTGATACCGCCGCTAATGCATCCTGCACTTGAATGGGGACTCGTATCCCATCACACGTTTATCCTTGTCTTGTTTACGACTCTCGCTCAGGTCACAATGCCTTGCATGGCATCATCTCGGAACAAATCTAAAAAATCTCCACGGCGTAAAAAAAACGCATCTCAGCCCAAAAAGAGGTCGGATTCGGCGCCCCCTCAAGCAGCCAGCACCCCTGAACAAATCCAACCGGACATCCAAAGTGAAGTCCACAACCCCGACTCAACCGGAGCCATGGTGAAAATGCGTGGACTGATCAGCGGAGCAGAGCCGGCTCAGGAAGGATTTTTTACACGGCGGCGCACCTTAGGCGAATGGTTGCTGTGGCTTGCCGCAGGTGCTGCACTTTACTATGCCTATCGTCTTTTTAGTGGCGGAGAATAAGCATGATTTTTACAGAGGCCCCGACGAACATCGAGTCTATCGAGCTCACTGCCCATCGCCGTCACTTGGCCCTCGCAATTTTCACCACGGTTCTTCCAGTATTTACTTTAGTGGTCTTCTTTTTCGTCAGTGGGCAGGCATTCTGGCTCGCTCCCATCCTACTCTTCTTCCTCGTAGGCGGACTCAACTATTACCTTATGGAATCGCGGCCTGTGCCCAAAAAACTAAGCCTCGACTCGGCCGGGATACGAATAGAGACGAAGTCAGGAATCGTACGCCAACATGCATGGAACAATATCCTCGAGATTAAAGAACACTTGCGCACCCTAAGAGGCCGCCATCGAATGGAGATGTACTTCAAAGACGATTCAGAACCGCTCTTCCTCTATACGCAGGCCATGAACTTGACCGTCTGCGACGGCAAACCCGTGGAGAAAGGCTTGTATGACCATGTACAGATGCGCGGTGTCGCCTGGGATCGCCCAATGAAATACGCACGGGTCATTATCGGTAATCACATTGACGGTTTTTCACCCTAGCTGCTGGATCTGTTCTGGTAAGAGTGAAACCATTAGATGTGCAATCAAAACTCAAAGCCGAGCGCAGAGTTCTGTCGTACAGCGCTTCCGCCGCTCTAAAACCTCAATTGTGTTTTTGGTTTGTAATAGGTGTGCTGACCTTCGTCCCCATGGTCGCACTCGCTGCCGGCGCACCCCACCTCAACCTTGAATCATCAAACCAATTTACATTACTCGATTCCAATACCACTGTCTTGCAAGATAACACGGAGGTTGATTCAGCTGACTCAATTCTTAAAAAAATTCGAAGTGGTGCCGGAAGCCCGCGTTTAGATCTCAATACCAGCCGCCTTTTCGGTCGTGATATTTATTGGCTTTCTACTGATTTAAAGACAGACAGCAAGCTAAAACAGGAATGGTTCCTTGATACAGGTTATGCAAAATATCAACGAGTCGATTTGTTCCTCTATGGTCCGGATGGTCGGTCCCACAAAGTATCCGGCGCCACGTTTCCTTGGCATGAAAAAGATTACCCTCATGAAAACATTGCGTTCTCACTAGAGCTAACCCCCAATACTGATTACACCGTACTCGTTCGTATCGAATCGGGAAACTATCTCCCTCTCTCGCTCTGGATGGTATCCAAACCTTACTTTCACCGAATGAGTAGAACCATAGGATTCTTGACAGCGCTCGTTCTGGGACTATTTTTCGCGGTCTTTATTTACAACCTATTTATCTACATGCAAACCAAAGACCCCATGACGGGTTCCTTGGTCATGGTCGTCTTTACCGCCACTGCCTACTACACAGGTTACCGAACCATTCTCGGAGAATACATCTTCATGGATGTTGGGGTCGTAGAACCCACCATTATTTTTGGCTTCCCTGGATTTTTTCTCACAGCTCTTATGGCCTCTGCTCCGACTTTTGTAAGGCACCTTCTCAACACGCAACTCTACGAACCCAAATTCGACGCATTCCTAAAGTACTGCTCATACGCTGTTTACCTACTTTGCCCTTTTTGGTTCTTTGAAGAGTATTGGTGGACTCTCTTAAATATACTTTACATATTTGGTCCCTTGGCTACTCTTCTCTTCGCGGCCATAGTGGTTCGTTCTGTAAACAAACACAATCCAGCCACCCGGCTGTTTATATATGCCCAAAGCCCCTTTCTTTTTGCAGGCACAGTCGTTGCCTATGTGTACAATGGGCCATTCTCTTCGCTTGAAAGAACCCTGGCTATTCTCTTTGCGATGTTTTGTGGAGCCAGCACTGCACTAGCATACAGTCTCATAATAGGAAGCATCTTTAATGAAGACAGACAAAAGCGTCTACAGCTTCAAGAAAACATGACTGAGCAGCTTGAACAGGATGTAGAAGAACGAACCACTGAACTGGCTCATAAAACTCTTGAAGCACAAGAAGCAACACTGGAAGCTCTCAATGCTCGAGACCAGGCAGAAACTCTATACCGTAAAGCGGAGGTTCAAGCCGCAGAACTCGAAATCCTATCGAACGCTAAAAATTCATTCTTCCAAAACATTTCTCATGAACTCCGAACACCATTGACTTTGATTATCAATCCCCTAGAGAACCTCGTTGAGGAATTACCGAACAACAAGCATGCAAGCGTGGCCATCAAAAACTCTCGAAGACTCTTAAGACTCGTGAACCAACTTCTTAACTACCAAAAGTTGGATGCCGGTAAGGAAGTCATTGACCTAGAGCCCATCGAACTCTCAAAGTTTATTCATATCTGTGAAGATTACTTTGTATCGTCTTGCTCAACGAAAAAAATTCAATTCTTTGCAACCATTGATAAACAGCCCGCCAACCTCAACAAAACACCTCTTTTCATCGACGGGAATCTAGATGCGCTCGAAAAGATAACCTTCAACTACTTATCCAATGCCCTCAAATACACGCCACACGGAGGTCAAATTGAGCTGGGTCTCATCACGACCGATGACAATATTGAAATTTTCGTAAGAGACTCCGGACCCGGCATTGCAGAGGCCGACCAAGGCAAGCTCTTTAATCTATTTAGTCAAGTCGAAGACTCAAGTACAAGGGAATACGAGGGCACTGGCCTTGGCCTAGCACTTGTTAAATCTCTAACGCATGAAATGAACGGCACCGTTGGAATCGAATCAGTCGTTGGCGAGGGTTCGAAGTTCAGGGCAACATTCCCCACCTGCCCGGCCCCAGAACAAAATAATGAACTAGATTTCCAAGCACGTTCCTGGCTTCTTCAGGATATTACTATAAATGCTCTCAGCGGAGATGAGCTAACCAACCCATCAACAGAAGACCTCGAAAACTTCAGCGACGGTTCAGGTGAGGTCATTCTCGTGGTTGATGACCTTGCGGATATGAGAGATCTCGTCGCCGACGCTCTTTCAGCTAAGAAATATAAAACGGTCAAAGCAAGCAACGGCCAACAAGCCTACGACATTGCATGTAAAATCAAGCCCACACTTATCGTCACTGATTGGATGATGCCGAGGATGTCTGGGCCACAATTGATAGAGGCTATTCGTAATCACGACGAACTTTATTCTACCCCCATAGTTCTCCTGACCGCTAAATCTGACGAGGAGTCAAAGCTCATTGGAACCGATATTGGAGCCGACTCATTCCTAGGAAAGCCCTTTAACCAACAAGAGCTCACGAGCACTGTTCGCAACCTGGTAGCACTCAAAAAACGTGAACATGAAGTAGAGGCATTGAACCGGATGCTTACGGAAAAAGTGCTTAAACGCTATCTTCCACCGGACCTTGTTGACCAAATCATTGATGGTTCAATCTCACTCGACCAGGAACCCGAACACGTCATGGGAACAGTTTTATTTTCCGACCTAGTCGGCTTTACACGTTTGAGCGAGGAACTATCCGCAGCTAAGCTTGCAAAAATATTGAACGAGTACCTGAGTGCTATGGTTCAGGTGATCTATGAACACAACGGAACCATCGATAAGTTCATCGGCGATGCAATCATGATTATCTTCGGGGCCCCTAGAGCAATGGTTCCAGAACAGCAAGTCGAGCAGGCCGCCAAATGTGCTCATGGAATGCAAGCAAGGCTTCATGAACTCAACGTTTCGTGGGAGAAACAAAACGTAGACTTAGCCATGCGTATTGGCATTCATCATGGTCCCGTCGTGGCCGGTACATTTGGCAGTACAGAGCGTTCTGATTATACCGTCATAGGTCCAACCGTAAACATCGCCTCGCGAATCGAAGGCCAATGCCTCCCCGGACAGGTTTTTGCATCACAGGAAGTCTCTTTATTGTTACCCAATGCAGCCAGCACAGCTCTTGGAGAGTTTGAACTCAAAGGCGTAGAGGGTAAAAGACATCTTCACCGCCTTCTGGATCTAAGCCAGCCTCATGGTACGATTAAGTCCTGATAGGCTTCGATACTCGCAGAAAAAACGTCTCTTAAAACGATTCTTGTTAACATAGACTCCATCGATTGAGGCAGAACGCGACATAACCACCCAGCATCCACTCGGTGGATACTGTTAAATACCACCAGAGTTTGCCCTTCACCGTATTTGCTAAACCGGACATAACCAATATCGAGAAAGGCTGAATCATTGGCCGATTCTCGAACAACCCAGTGAATATGGCTGGATGAATCGGTGTAAACAGCTGCTTCGTGTTTCGTAATATCCAAATCAGGCGCGCCCGTAGCATACCACGGAGTCCCAATATACATTCGCTCGCGAAAGACCAAGAGACGATTCAATTCATCAACTTCATCTACCGTACGCGTGCCTCCTCGGTATGTCGCAGTATGAGACGCCCAATCTTCGGCGGGTGAGAACTTCGTCAGGAACTGTTCGTAACTTAAATTGATAAGCCCAGCTGTCACTTGGTGATAAGCCAGCTTCTCCTCATAGAACGTTTCATAAGCAATGCTGAGTACACCATCTTGTAAGCTCTGACCCACATCTTCAGCAATTCGCTCATATTGTGCGGTCTGATCAGTGGAAAGATTAAGAGGTTTCATAAAAGTAACCTGAGTTTGAAAAACATAATCTTCAAAATCATCTTCGTCACTCAGATAGTTGGGTGGGTAATCGGAATCGGCGTAATCAGCAGTAGTTATAATTATAGTGTGGGCATTCACCATCGGATCGATATTCACCGGCCATGGACCCAGAGATGCACAGCCAGACAAGAACACAACAAACAATGAAATGATTAGCAATCGCAGCATCTTCGCCCCCTCATTATGAGAACGCACCACGTAATTAGACGCAAACAAAAGACGCTTAATTTCCTGGTTCTCTCTTTACACTCTAAGGATCCGGCTTAGTCTTTACCGCGCGAAGCTTTGCCGCGGCTGCTTCCGGCATTAAGGGGTTTACAAAGAGGCCGCCCGCAAATTCTATCCCACCCCTTCGCTTTTTGTGGTTGATCACACTGATATACCAACGACCTGCCGGGTCGTCATCTCGTTTACGGGTCGAGGATTGAAACACATAATTGAAATCCATATTGCGTAAAGCATGGAACGACATATGGAAAGTATGACGCATCATATCCGCCAGAGAACTAAGCTCCGTATCCGAAATGCTCCCAAACGAGGCGGCCTGGCGCTTCGGGACAATCCAAATATGGTAAGGGCTCAGCGCAGCGTAAGGAATCCAGCTCACAAAATCATCATTCTCGTAAAGGATTCGATCTCGTTCGGAGAGTTCTTGCTTCATCAAGTCTCCTAAGAGGCAACGCTTATTCTTCTCGAAATATTTCTGCATCTCACGGTGTCTCACCTGCGCTTCGAATGGAACCACCGGCATCCCATAAATTTGCGAATGTGGATGCTCAAGAGACCCGCCCGCCTTAAATCCTTGATTCTTGAATAGGACCACGTGCTTGATGTGTTCCAGGCAGGCTACAGCATTGAAATGCTCACGATAACCAAGCAACAAAAGACGCGCCTCCTCCTGTGAAAAAAGTGCCATCGTTGAGTTGTGTCGGCGATTATCGATAATCACATCGTGAATGCCAAAGCCCTCCATCTCGGCATGGAGTCCGTTCTGTTTCAAATTTGGATGAAGCTTGCGGTCTACGCTGGCATATTTATTTTCCAAAACCCTAACATCCCAATTTGAGTCAGTCCCAATTCGAAATGGTTCACAGCTTTGCGGATCTTCGTTTCCTGGGCAGAAGGGGCAGCTCTCTTTGTAAGCTGGTCTTGCCAAAAGCTGTTGCAGCTGGTCAGCTTCTTCTTTACCGCTCAGCTCTACAGGACGGGCCGAACGATTCGGGGCAAACATCACCCAATCGTTGGTAATGAGATTCTTGCGAAATACGCCCATGGCCACCTCCCGCCACAGAGTATAGCGTATTTGAGCCTAACTTTTGGTGCTAGTTGTTAAAAATGAACCTACGAGCTCTCAAATCGGATGAATAGAACGTGGATGCCCGTGAGAAACACCAAACAACGCCTTGTCGCAGCGGTACCGAAAGTGGTTATAGTCTCAACGCTGGACTGGCCGAAAAGACAACAACAAGGAATCAACATGGCGGGTAAGACAAATTTGGAAGAACTCTTGAGTTCTATTGCTCCCAGGCTTTCACCAATCTCGTATGTATTTTGCTGCGTCCAAGGCTCGTACGGAGATTTCTCCAATCTCAAGCCACTGGCGTCATTCGCAGAAGATGAGGGGCTCACCTTAGTGATTCCCGAGAACCAAGCGATGGAACACAACCTCGCTTATGAATCTACTTTTTCCTCAATCACATTAACCGTCCATTCGAGCCTGGACGCTGTTGGCCTTACAGCCGCAGTTGCACAAAAGCTAGCTCATCACGGTATCAGCGCCAACGTCATCGCTGCCTATTATCATGACCACATCTTTGTTCAGACAGAGAAGGCAGAGCTTGCAATGGCTGCCCTTCAAGAATTTAAGCAATCGTAATTTCGGCCGGAACTATT
>JABJBS010000393.1 GCA_018668695.1 Deltaproteobacteria bacterium | reverse complement strand
GGCATTATCACCACTTTCTGTATCGTGAACGTACCGTTCCCAGGACAAAAGATGAAGATTCCATTTTTGGCGGCTTCAATTCTTTTAGACGGCTCAGATATCCCGATGCTTCACCTAATCGGTGACTGCGAACTTTCAGACGTACGCATGGGCATGCGGGTCAAAGCTGTATGGCGCCCTAAAGAAGAGTGGGACTACACCACTGAAAACATCAAGTATTTCTCACCCACCGGTGAGCCCGATGCCCCATTTGACTTGTACAAGGAGCACCTCTGATGAAAGAGATTGCCATCATTGGATTTGCGCAGGCAAAGAATGTGCGGCGAGAGCCCGCCCGGAGTGAAACAGAGCTTGTTTCCCCGGTGATTACCGAAGCCTTGGAAATGGCACAGCTAAAGCGCCAGGACATGGGCTTCACGATTTCAGCCAGCACGGATTATGTGTCAGGCATTCCGTTTAGTTTCGTACGTGCATTGGATGCAGTGGGGGCTTGGCCGCCGATTCCTGAATCCCATGTTGAGATGGACGGTGCTTGGGCGTTTCAAGAAGCTTGGATTCGTCTGCAGCACGGAGATATGGACACGGCGCTGATCTACAGCTTTGGTAATTCATCAACCGCGAATGATTTGGTGGATGTTCTGGGTCTTCAGATGGACCCCTACAGCATTGCGCCTTTGAGACCAGATGCTATCAGCTTGGCTGCTCTGCAAGCCCAGGCGCTTTTAGATGCTGGGAAATACACCGAGCGAGACTTTGCCCAAGTGGCATCGAGATCTCGAAGTGACGCCAAGAGCAACCCATACGCACAAGTGAAGGGCGACCACAGTATCGATGATATTTTGGCTCAGCCTTACATCGCGTCGCCTCTGCGTAAACATGATTGTCCGCCCATTACCGATGGGGGAGCGGCCATGGTGATCGCTACTGCCGACAAAGCGCGTGAACTTTGTAAACGCCCGGTTTGGGTGAAGTCTATCGACCATCGAATAGAAGCTCATCAGCCAGGTCTTCGGAACCTAGCGGTTTCGACCTCGACCAAGTTGGCCGCAGAGAAATGCGGTGTGGGGAAAGACAAAATCGATTTAGCAGAAATTTACGCACCTTACTCTCATCAGGAGCTAATCCTAAGAGATGCGTTAAACCTAGAGGAAAGTACGAAAATCAATCCTTCGGGCGGTGCCTTGGCAGCGCACCCGTTGATGAGTGCAGGGCTTATCCGAGTGGGTGAGGTAGCCAAGCGTATTATGGCCGGTGATGGAGATCGCGGCCTAGCGCATGCAACCAGTGGTTCATGCTTACAACAAAATCTCGTCACTGTGTTGGAGGGTGCGTAATGTCAGTTTTATGCGCAGTTTCAGGAATAGGCCAAACCAAACATGAAGCATGCCGTGGAGATGTCTCCATCGCTGGCTTGGTTCGCGAGGCAGCGAAGCGAGCTCTCGCAGATGCGGGCATGACCTGGCAAGACATCGACGCCGTGGTTCTGGGCAAGGCGCCAGACATGTTTGAGGGCGTCATGATGCCAGAGCTTTATTTGGCAGATGCTCTCGGAGCAGTTGGTAAGCCGATGATCCGTGTTCATACGGCAGGCAGCGTTGGGGGCTCAACCGCTCTCGTTGCGACCAGCTTGATTCAATCGGGCCAGCATGAGCGCGTTCTTACCGTTGCTTTTGAGAAACAAAGTGAAAGCGACGCGATGTGGGCTCTTTCTCCAACGATACCTTTTCAGCCTCCGATGATGGCCGGGGCGGGCGGTTACTTCGCCCCTTTGATTCGTGCTTACATGGGCCGCAGTGATGCCCCAGAGCATGTTGGCAGAATGGTTGCGGTCAAGGACCGGACAAATGCTCTAAAAAATCCCAATGCGCATTTACATATGCCCGACATCAGCATGGAAGCTGTTGAGAAGTCGCCGATGTTATGGGACCCCGTTCGGTATTTAGAAACCTGCCCATCCTCTGATGGCGCTTGTGCAATGGTTCTCACAAGTGAGGCTGTTGCCGACAAGTTGTCGGGTAAATCTGCGTGGGTTCATGCTGGGCAAATGCGCTCGGAGCCAACACTCTTTGCCGGACGAGACCAAGTTTTACCTCGCGCCGGACGTGATTGCGCGCATGCTCTATACAAAGAAGCAGGTCTTACCAATCCGAGGGAACAAATTGATTGTGCGGAACTCTATGTGCCGTTCAGTTGGTTTGAACCCATGTGGATCGAGAATCTTGATTTGGCAGATGAAAACGATGGTTGGAAGCTGACCGAGTCTGGGGCAACTGCGCTTGGCGGGAAATTCCCCGTGAATCCTTCAGGTGGTGTTCTATCGACGAATCCCATTGGGGCGTCGGGGATGCTGCGGTTCGCCGAAGCTGCACGACAGGTACGGGGTCAGGCCGGTGACCACCAAGTAGATGGTGCTCAGTTGGCCATGGGACACGCATACGGCGGTGGCTCACAATACTTTGCTATGTGGCTCGTAGGAGCCAACAAACCTTAAGGCGGCTATGCCGCGGAGGAATCCAGCGATGGAATTCAATATTGCAACGTTGATGGAATCGATTGCCGATGTCATCCCAGATAATGAAGCTGTAGTGAGTGGGGATGTACGGCTTACCTATAAGCAGTTGGACGAGAGAGCCAACCGGTTCGCCCATGTGCTTCAGCAAAAAGGCATTGGTTCAGGTGACCATGTTGGACTGTATTTATTCAACGGCCATGAGTTTCTCGAGGCGATGCTGGGAACCCTTAAGGTGCGAGCGGTTCCGATTAATATCAACTACCGTTACGTAGAGGATGAGCTGCTTTATCTGTTTAACGATGCAGACTTGAAGTCCTTGGTCTTTCAGCGGGAATACGCAGGCCGCGTTGCTGCGATTGCTGAAAAAGTGCCAACTCTTGAACAATATATTTACGTTGATGATCCCACGGGTGCAAAAGTCGAGCTCATGAATGGCATCGAAGCAACGGAGTACGAAGCCGCGTTGGGCGAGGTCACCGATACGCGTGATTTCGAAGAGCGAAGCGGTGATGATATTTTTATCGTCTATACCGGCGGCACGACAGGCATGCCCAAAGGTGTGATGTGGCGTCACGAGGACCTTTTCTTTGCGGGCTTACAAGGCGGGAACCCTGGCGGTGAACATCACCAAAAGGCAGAGGAACTCTCCGCTCGAATTGCCTCTGGCGACTCGTTGTCGATGAATTTTTTACCAGCTGCTCCTTTTATTCATGGTGCAGCACAATGGACAGCCATCATTGGTTGGTTTGGGGCCGGGAAAATTATTGTGGTTCCGGGACCAAGTTTTGATCCTCCACGTGTGCTTGCAGCCATCGAAAAAGAGGGTGTGAATACCATTACGTTGGTTGGTGATGCGATGTCTCGGCCGTTTAGCGATGAAGTTAAAAACGGTGATTACGATACATCTTCTCTGATGGTTATTGTTTCAGCAGGCGCGATTTTATCCGACAGTGTTAAAAGCGAAATGCAAGAGCTTGTACCTGAAGCGATGATTCTCAATAACTTTGGCGCCACTGAGACCGGTCACCAGGGTGCATCCTTTGAAAACAGCGCAACGGGCCGTCCCACTTTTGCGATGCATGATGGCAATGTTGTGATTGACGAAGATCATAACCCCATCGAGCCAGGCTCCGATAAGATTGGTTTTCTAGCACGCAAAGGCCGTTTACCTGTTGGCTACTACAAGGATCCCGTCAAAACAGCCAAGACCTTTATTGAGATCAAGGGAGAGCGCTGGGTTGTCACGGGTGACATGGCGATGGTGGAAGAGGATGGCTTGATTACCATCCAGGGGCGCGGGGCTGTTTGTATCAATACCGGCGGTGAGAAAGTATTTCCGGAAGAAGTTGAGGAAAGCCTTAAGGCACACCCGGCGGTCATGGACGCCGTTGTTGTTGGAGTGCCCGATGAAAAATGGGGTCAGCGCGTGGCTGCAGTCATTCAGCCGCGAGAAGGAATGAGCGTCAACAGCGATGACTTACTCAGTTTCTGCCGCACGAAGGTAGCAGGCTACAAAGTGCCACGTGAGTATTTTTCAGTTGAGACTGTTCTTCGTCACCCGAGTGGGAAGCCAGATTATCGATGGGCCAAAGATATCGCCACGGGCGAAGCACAAGCTTAACTAGGAAGTTGCATAATGAAACTCGAAAATAAAGTCGCAATTGTTACGGGAGGAGCATCCGGCATTGGGAAAGCCATGGCCACGATGTTCTCCAAAGAAGGTGCCAGTGTTGTTATCGGTGACCTGAATGAAAAGGCAGCCAGCGAGGTTGTAGAATCCATCGAGGCCGACGGCGGTAAAGCAATTGCAGTTATTGGAGACTGTTGTACGCCAGAGGGTGCCGACAAGCTTGTTGCTGCAGCTACTTCTGCTTATGGGCGTTTAGATATTCTCTGTAACAACGCAGGGGTCTTAGATGGCCTAACACCTGCTGCGGAGGTCACGGATGAACTTTGGGACAAAGTAATAGCCGTGAACCTTACGGGGCCCATGATGTTATCTCGACGAGCTCTTGCCATCATGCTTGAGCAAGGAAGTGGTACCATTTTAAATACATCCAGCGTGGCGTCAGTGAGTGCTGGACGAGGAGGCACTGCTTATACAGCCTCTAAACATGGTGTGAACGGGCTTACAAAATCAATCGCCTTTTATTACGGCGATAAGGGCATTCGCTGCAATGCAATTGCACCAGGTTCAATCATGACACCCATGGCTATGGGGAAGATGCCAAATCAAATGGGTATGGAGAAAATGGCTCCCTATCTTCCAATGATTCAACGGTACGGCCAACCTGAAGAAGTAGCCAATGCTGCTCTTTTCCTCGTTTCCGATGAGAGTAAGTACATCAATGGTTCGATACTCACCATTGATAACGGTTGGGCATTGGGCTGAAAATATGACGGAACAAAGCTGGCAACTACATAGGAATGCAGAATCTCATCGATGGCAAGAGCGGCGCCGGCTGGCTTCGAACCTTCGGCGGTTGATTGAGCATAGTATGTTTACGGAAGTAGAGGATAAAGCGGTTACAGAAGCTGCAGATACCGTGGAGCGTTTGGCTGAGAAGCTTGGTGCCAAGCTTGGACCGACTTTTTTCGATACCGTCAAAAGTGGTAATTGGGAACACGACGGCGGTATTTATGCTGACCGTAATTTCATGCTGGGTGTCTGTAATCCTCTGGCACCGCCGATGGTAGTGCGGGAAGAGGGCGACAAAGTCCTTGGCGTGGTGACACTAAGCTATGCCTATGAGGGCCCGCCGGGAGCGGCACACGGCGGTATTGTAGCCGCGTTGATTGACCAAATTTTTGGTTCACTGATGGTACGTACCGGAGTTCCAAGTATGACCGGTAAGCTTAGTGTCCGATATCATAAGCCAACCCCGCTTAATAAAGAACTCCAGCTTGAAGGCTGGGTAAAAGAAGAGCAGGGAAAAAGCGTTTTTTGTGAGGCTCAGCTTCGCAGCGACAATCAACTGATCGCAAGCGCTGATTGTTTGATGGTGAAAGTAAACAACACGTCTCTTAGAGCGCTCTTCGAACAAATTCGAAAAGATAGCGTTTAGCAAGATGACCCTGAGGCCACGAAAGAATCAACCATGCAGATAGATTTATTACCTGAACAAATAAAGCTCCGTGAGGATATGAGATCCTATATGGCGAAGCTGCTAACACCCGAGTTGGTGAAAGAGCTTGAGACCAGTGAAGGTGGTGGTCCCCATTACACAAAGGCTATGCACCAAATGGGTAAGGACGGCTGGCTTGGTATTGGTTGGGCGAAAGAGTTCGGGGGACAGCAAAGGCCGGCGGTTGAGCAGTTCATCTTTTTCGATGAAGTTCAGCGAGCTGGATTTCCCATTCCGATTCTCACCTTAAATACCGTTGGTCCAACATTGGCCACCTTCGGGACACAAGAGCAGAAGGACTTTTATCTTCCTAAGATTCTTGCCGGTGATTTGCATTTCTCAATTGGGTATACCGAACCTGATGCCGGTACCGATCTCGCATCGCTTTCAACGACAGCCGTGTTGGATGGCGATGAGTGGGTGATTAACGGACAGAAGATTTGGACTTCTTTGGCGGCTCATGCCGATTACATTTGGTGTGCCGTAAGGACTGACCCCGATGCTAAAAAGCATAAAGGGATTTCCATGATCATCGTGCCCACCGATGCAGAGGGTTTCTCCTTCACCCCCATTGAATGCATGGGTGAAAATGAAACCTTCGCCTGTTATTATGACAACGTTCGGGTGCCTAAAGACAACTTGGTGGGCGGCTTGAATCAAGGCTGGAAGATGATTACCACCCAGCTCAACCATGAACGTGTAGCGTTGATGGCAGTGGGTCCGCTTCAACGGTTTCTCGAAGAAATTACTCAATGGGCGAAGGATCTGAAGTTGTCGGATGGTCGTCGATATATTGATGAACCTTGGGTGCAGCGCAACCTTGCGCATGTATGCGCACATACCGAGGTACTTAAGCTTATGAATTGGCGTCAGGCACAAAACATTGATCTAGGTGCCCTGGAACCGGCTGAGGCTTCGGCGATTAAGGTCTTTGGGAGTGAGTACTTCATCGAAGGTTACCGAATTCTGATGGAAGTTCTTAGGGAGAGCGGCTATCTGAAAAAAGGTTCAGCGGGATCCATTCTAGACGGGCGTATTGAGCGTTACTACAGGGCTCTGCTTATCTTGACGTTTGGCGGCGGCACGAATGAAGTTCAACGAGATATTATTGCGATGGCAGGTCTTCGCATGCCACGGTCACGTTAGGAGAAGACAATGGATTTTCGATTTTCAGAAGACCAGAAGAGTATTCAAGAATTGTCTCGAAAGATTTTTGAATCTGAAGTCAGTGAAGACAGCTTAAAAGCCTTAGGCAAGTCGGCTGATTCTGTCCATCATAAAGTATGGGACGCCCTCGGGCAGGCGGAGCTTTTGGGTATTGCTCTGCCGGTAGAACATGGTGGCGGAGGGATGGGGCTTGTAGAGCTGGGTATTTTACTCAAGGAGCAAGGCCGTGTAGCTGCACCAATTCCTCTTATGCATTCCAGTGGTATAGCGGCCATGACCGTTGCAGAATTTGGTGACGACGCATTGAAGTCGCGTGTGCTGCGAAAGGTTGCAAGTGGCGAGTGTGTGATCACTTCCGCGCTGGCTCAAAGTACGAATCTCAATTTTCTTAAGCCAGCGGTTCAAGCTATCAAGGGTGACGACGGCTACGTCCTCACGGGTAATAACACGTGTGTCCCTGCGCTTTTACAAGCAGACTGGGTCTTGGTTCCTGCGTCTACCACAGATGGTCAGGTGGGGCTCTTTTTGGTCAATCCAAAGGATACCGGCGTTAGCGTTGAGCGACAGGTGACCACAAGTTTTGAAGAGCAAGGAGAGCTCTCGCTAGACGGCGTAAGAGTTAGCTTGGAGAATCAAGTGGGGGAGCTGACCTCCGATGGTTCGCAAATCCGTTGGATGGTCGAGAGAATGTGGGCTTGTATCTGCGCTCTGCAGTGGGGCATTGCTGAGCGGCAGCTCGAGATGCTGGCAGAATTTGCAAAAACACGAAAGCAGTTTGGGCAGCCCATCGGCGCGTTTCAGGCGGTCAGCCAAAGAGCTGGCGATGCCTTTATCGATTTGCAGTCCATGGGTGTCACGGCGCAGCAAGCGTTGTGGAGGTTGGCTGCGGGTAAAGAGGCGAGCACTGAGGTGATGATAGCGAAATATTGGGCATCTCAAGGTGGTCATAGAATTGCAGCTTCCGCTCAGCACATTCACGGTGGTATGGGGGTTGATTGCGACTATCCGTTGTTTCGGTATTCGCTTTTGGCCCGTCAGATGGAATTGACCCTCGGCGGGGCAAATCAGATGTTGGCACGGCTGGGCAGTCATTTGGCGACTGGGAGCGAAGCACTCTAATTCGATTGTTTGTTTACGAGATGTGAAAAGGAAGACGCGGGATGTTGGAGCAAGAAGAACGAACGAGACGTATCGTGGCCACGGCCGTAGAACTGGCTGAAGAGGGCGGTTTTGAGGCTGTGCGTATGCGAGATGTAGCAGCTCATGCAGGTGTGGCTTTGGGAACGTTTTATAAACGGTTTCGGAGCAAGGAAGATCTGTTGGTTGCGGCCTTGGAGCTGGAATCAGAACGACTTGGCCGACGCATCAGCAAAAAGATGTCAACCGAGGGAACACGGCTCGAGCGAGTGTTGGGTTTCTTCGATTTAGCGACGAAGGGTCTTACGAAAAAGCCCAACCTCGCGAAGGCAATTCTTCGTGCGGTTGCATCAGGTGACCCCGAATTAAGCCCTCGGGTGGCAAATTTTCACAGTGCGATGACACGAACAATAACAGTGGCGCTACGCGGTGCTGCAATTGACGATGATTCAGAAGTGAGTGAGTTGGAAGAGAATGTTTCGTTCCTCTTACAACAGGTTTGGTTCGCATCATTGGTCGGTTGGAGCAGTGGGCTCCATTCGCGCAAGAAGGTCGTAGAGCAAATGCGCGTTGCCGCGGAACTCTTGTTGCGCGGTATGACAGATATGGAAAACGATTAACTCAGGCTTACATTTTAAGCCCGGCTCAGGAGCATCATAATGGAAAACAGAGAATTCCCTTTCAGCCCGTATCCAATCGGTTGGTTTCAAGTTGCATATTGCGACGAACTAGAGGTTGGGTCAGTTGTTCCTCTTAAATATTTTGGACAAGACTTGGTTGCTTTTCGGGGTGACGATGGTGAGGTTAAAGTTTTGGACGCTTTTTGTCCCCATTTAGGAGCTCACCTCGGTCACGGCGGTAAGGTTAAGGGTAATTGTATTGAATGCCCGTTTCATGCCTGGAAGTTTAACGGTGACGGAAAATGTACCGAAGTTCCCTATGCTAAGAAGATACCTTCGAAGGCTAAGATAGGAACTTGGCATACGGTAGAGCGTAACGGCCAAGTTATGATCTGGCACCATCCAAATGGTGGTGAGCCGAAGTGGGAGTTACCAGATCTTGAAGAGACCCGCTCTGAAGAGTGGACCAAGGATGAGCGCCGTTCATGGAAGATTAAAACGCGAAATCAAGAAATGGCGGAGAATGCTGTCGATTCGGCGCATTTTCATTATGTACATGGCGCGAGCAATATGCCCGTTTCCCAGGGTGAAGTGGATGGCCATATCTTAAAGGTGACATCTACCACAGGAATGAAGACGCCACGGGGCGGTGTTGACGGACAAGTTCAGTCAACTTCCTATGGATTTGGATTTGCTTACATCCGGTTCACTGGAATTGTTGAGACATTGCTTATCAACTCGGTGACACCGATTGATGAAGAGTATGTTGATGTCCGATTTTCTTTTAGAGTAAAGAAAGTGGGTAATGCTGATGTGACTAAGGGTGTAGGTGCTGCATTTATGGGTGAAGTCTCTCGGCAGCTCGAACAGGACATTCCTATTTGGGAAAATAAGATACATCATGAGCGGCCGCTCTTATGTGATGGTGATGGACCTATCGGTATATTTAGACGCTGGTGCAAACAGTTTTATGCTGAAAGCGAAGAAAAAAGCGATACAGCAGCAGCTTAATAAAAAGGGCCTCCATTGGAGGCCCTTTTTTTTCGACCTAAATTATTCGGCCCGTGGAATAAAGAATTGGCTATACCATTTACGAAGTTTTCCAATGGGGCCATCACCAGGAGCTAGAATAGGTCTGTCTTTATAAGTTTTGTGTTCCCAGATCTGAATGTCTTCATGGTAGCCCGTTGTTAAGTTTTGCACATACATAGCTGCAAACTTTTTAGACTTTTCAGTGTCACCTCCAAGTACTGGCAGGGACACGCCGAACCGCAGTTGGAGCGTATTCTCATCTATAGGAGTGTGTGCCTGAAAGTATATGCTTTCAATAACGCCCTTCATATATGTCACTTGGTAGGCGGGCCCATGGTAGGTGGCGTTTAAAGTAAACTTGTCTTCTCCGCCGCCTCTTGGGTAGGCGATGCCCTCAGTGAGTTGAGTCGCTTTATGTTCTTCATAGATGTTGTCAAATTTATCGACATGGGTGTTGTGAACCGTTGGGAAGTGTGCGGCGTCTGCTACATTTTCTACAACTTCACGCGGATGGGTTTTGATGACTACGGAGTTTATGGACCAGTCTAACCAGTCGTCTGAGCTGTGCTGTTCAACGACGGGTATTTCGTAGTGTGGTTCTTCTCCGGAAGGGTCGTGCCACATGAATACGATTCCGTTGACCTCAGAGACGGGGTGACTGCCTACCTTTGCTCCTCGAGGAATTTTTTTTGCATAGGGTACCTCAGTGCACTTGCCACTACCATCGAATTTCCATGCATGGAACGGACAACGTATGCATCCGCTCTCTACTTTACCACCGACACTCATATCAGCGCCGAGGTGAGGACAGTACGCGTCTAGAATGGAAAGCTTTCCTTCCTCGTCTCGAAAAGCTGCGTACTTTGTGCCGAAGTATGCGAGGCCCTTTACTTCTCCACTTTTAATTTCGTCAGAGTAGCCTACGGCAAACCAGCCGCGCGGAAAGATTGTTTTTTCTGGTATAGATTCAGCCACAGGAATCTCCTTCTCGTTATCAGCCAGCCTTTGAAGAGGGCTCTCTTATAAAATTAACGTTCATGGGAAGACCACCACGTTGACTTAAAGATAGTTGAGCTAGAAAGTCCAATTCAAAATCGTTAGCGACTTCAAAATCGACGTGTTGAACCATGGTTCCTAAAATCAGTCGTGCTTCCATCATGGCAAACGCCTTGCCCAAACATACTCGCGCACCCGCAGCGAAAGGTACATATGCCCCTTTAGGAAGCTTCCGCTCATTTTCAGGGGTGAAACGTTCTGGTCGGAACTCATCGGGATTGTCGAAATACTTAGGGTTGTGATGAATAACATAGGGGCTTACCAAGACCTGGTCACCTTTCGGGATCACATAGTCTCCCATTTGAACATCCTCAGTCGGCTCCCTCATAAATGCCCAAACCGATGGTAAGATCCGCATGGACTCTTTCACCACCATCTCTAGGTAAGGAAGCTTGGGAAGATCCGAAACAGAGAGGATACCGTCACCAACAGCTTCCTGAATTTCGTCTCGCATTTTTTGAACAACGTCCTGATGCTGTCCCATGAGATAAGCCATCCAACTGAGAGCCATGGCGGTTGTTTCATGTCCTGCGAAAATCAGTGTCATGGCTTGATCTCGTAGCTCGGTATTGTTCATACCTTTGCCTTCTTCGTCCTGGGCGAAGACCATCATTGAAAGTAGGTCGCCTCTGTCTTGTTTAGAGGCGCGCCTCTCATCGATGATGCCTTGAACGATATTTTCGATATCTGCGATGGCTTTAAGTTTTCGTTTGTTTGTAGCGCCGGGCCACCACTTTGGAACGGGCAGGGGCATATTGATATGTTCAACCATGCACTCTTGAAGGGTATGCATTGAACTTCCAACAATATCGGTATCTCCGCCAGTTACGTCTGCGTCGAAGAGAGTTTTGGCGACAATACGTAGGGTAACGGCTGTCATGTCTGCGCAGATGTCTTCCCGTGGACCATTCTTCCAGGTCTCTAGCATCTCTAGAGTATGCTGTACCATGATTTCGCCGTATGCATCGATTCGCTTTTTATGGAAGCCGGGTTTGATCATTCGTGAAAGACGCTTCCAAGCACTGCCATCCAAAGAGAGTACGCCATCGCCCAAGAAGGGTTTCCAGAGCCTTTTGGCGAGCCTGGGTTTGTGGAAGATATTGGCCTTCTTGACTGTTACGTCATGAATGAATTCGGCATTGTTTACTAGATGCCACGTGTCGAGCCCAACCTTGAATTTACAGATGTCTCCATATTTTTCTGCCATGTCCAGACAAAATTGGAGTGGTGCTTTTTGAAAGTCGAGAGTGCTGCCAATTAGAAACTTTCCCTCTGGGCCGGGAGCCTTGAGTCCGGTGGGAGGATTTTGTACTGCTGCTGTGCTCACTTGGATGCTCCCATGGCCTTGGCGCGTTTACGGATGAGGTGGGTCGAGGGATATCCCAAAACGAAAGTTTGAACGGCCCATCCCATGGCCGATTTAGGCATCCCGATATGCTGTGCTACTCGGTAAACATAAACCGCTTCGTAAAGATGAATGGGTAAGCACGCCACAAAAATCCAGGCCATGACATTTTGAGCCGGCAACGCGTGCATGTTGGCTACCCACCATGTGTAGAATTCGGTGTGTAGTCCTTGAAATCCTAGGAGCGTCAGCCCACCAATGATGGAAACCCACCAGTGGAGTGCTGGGGCATCTACTCGATCCTCAGTACTTGTGTTTTCGATAGGAATTGACGTCATCAGAGCCCCCGTGGGTATTTACTAGAATGGTTTTTAAACCCGCATCCAAAGACCCTTAGATGAGGCTACCCATGATCAGTTTGCAACAGAGTGAAACATGTTTCAAGGCGCTATGGCGTTGGTTTGTAAGAGCTTGAAAGCAAACGTAACGTTACTATTTTATGACGTTTTTCCGGCTTGACCCGACATTCTAGAACATGTTCTTTAGAGAGTCATAAACCCTTCATTGTGAAAGGTTTATAGGGATGAAATTCCAGGGCAGGGGCTTTGCGCCCATGTCTATGTAGGTACAAAAGGTGAGTATACCATGTCAGCCGATCCAACACTGCTAATCGAACAAGATGGTCATGTAGCGACCGTAACCCTGAACCGCCCCGAGGCGGTGAACGCATTTGACTTAGAGATGCTTTGCCGGATGTGGGATGCGTGGCAACAGTTAGACAATGACCCGGAAGTTCGCTGTGTGATTCTTACAGGAGCTGGCGGTAACTTCTGCTCGGGTGCCGACTTAAAAATGATGCACGGTAATCAGGAAGATAATCCGTGGCATGCGAAATTCAAGGCAGACCCAGATCTTCATTGGAAAGCCCTTCTACGACATTACGACCTGAAAAAGCCTCTGATCGCAGCGATTGAAGGTGTGGCGGTCGGTGGTGGTACCGAAATCATTCAGGCCACGGATATTCGAGTCGCTGCCGAAGGGGCAACGCTCGGTTTAACTGAACCGAAATGGGGTTTGTTTCCTCTTGGTGGATCAACCACCCGGTTACCGCGGCAGATCCCTTACACGATGGCCATGGATGTTTTGCTAACGGGCCGAATGTTGAGTGCGCAGGAAGCTCTATCGATGGGGCTTGTTGGGCACGTTGTTCCAAAAGGGGAAGCATTGGCAAAGGCGAAGAAACTCGCCTCGAAGATAGCGGCCAACGGCCCTCTAGCGGTTCAGGCTATTAAAAAGGCAGCTAAAGAAGGCCTCCAAATGAGCGAGCAAGACTCGTTGCAAAATGGTCTAAAAATTGGTTCTGAAATTGTCTTTAAAAGCGAGGACGCGAGAGAAGGGCCGAAGGCCTTTGCAGAGAAGCGCAAGCCCAATTTCAAAGGATGCTAGAGCCTGAAGGTGTGCCCCTCGGTTAAGAGGGGCCTCCGGTTCGCATCACATCCATCAATCTTAAATCATTCGCTCGCGGCCTTCCCAGTAGGGGTCTCGAAGCTTTCGCTTCATGAGTTTGCCGTTTGGATCACGCGGCATATTTTCTATGAAATCCACGCTTTTGGGGCATTTATACTTCGCTAGATTTTTTTGGCAGAAGGATAAAATAGTATCAGCCAGCTCTTGATTCTGAGCATCGTTAGCATCCATCTCAATGACGGCTTTTACTTGTTCTCCCCATTCCTCATGGGGAACTCCAAAGACCGCAACATCAGCAACTTGTGGGAATTGAAACAAGACTGCCTCAATTTCTGCGGGATAGATGTTAACTCCTCCGCTGATGATCATGTCGGCCTTTCGATCGCAGAGGAAGAGAAAGCCATCTTCGTCTAAATAGCCGGCATCACCTACGGTGAAAAAGCCATCGCTCCACGCCTTTTTCGTTTTATCTTTGTCGCCATGATATTCGAAGGTCATATCGCCCATTCGAATAAAGACCGTGCCTATATCTCCGGGTTTACAGGGCTCACCTTCATCGTCGAGAACACGGATTTGCGAGATAGGCCATGGAGTGCCAACGCTTCCTGGTTTTTTCAACCATTGCTCTGGCGTAACGAGTGTGCCGCCGCCTTCAGATGCTGCGTAATATTCGTAAACACACGGCCCCCACCAGTCGAGCATCTTTTTCTTCGTTTCTACAGGACATGGTGCGGCGCTATGAATCATATGCCGGTAACTGGAAAGGTCGTATTTTGTTTTGATGGCATCCGGTAAGCCGAGCAGCCGATGAAATTGGGTCGGTACCATATGGCTGTGCGTTACTTTGTAGGTTTCGCTAAGCCGTAAATGGTCCTCTGGTTGCCATTTGCCCATGATGACGACTGTATGTCCCATATGGAGACTGTAGGTTGAGAAGTTTAGTACCGCTGTGTGATAAAGAGGGGAGCCACAGAGATGGACGCCGTCTATCGCCTGCATACCAAAGAGCATCAGGAACATACCAAGTTGTTCACCCATCGTATCAGGATCGATGGATGGAATTGGTCGTCGTACACCTTTGGGCCGTCCGGTGGTACCTGAAGTATAATTCATCACAGTGCCGGGAGCCCGGTCGTCGGGAAGTGTGTCAGGCTGGCCATCCTTGAGCGTAGACAGAGCTTTGAAGCGTGGGTCGCTGCCGGTCGTGAAGCGTCCTTCTTTCGGAAAGCCAAACGTCTCGAGAGCTTCATGGCAGGTGTCTGCAAAGTTTTCATTACAGATGAAGATTTTAGCCTCAGAGTCTTCTGCAATATAGGCAATCTCAGGGGCAACGAGGTGATAGTTGATAGGTACCACGTAGATACCGGCTTGAGCGGCGGCTAGGAATATTTCGAGGACCGGTGCTTCGTTATCGAGCACGGTTGCAATGGTGTCGCCTTTTTTAAGCCCCATCGCACGCATGCCGTGGACCAGTTGATTACAAGAGCTCAGCAGTTGCCCAAATGTTAACTGCTCTTCGTCTGGTGTGACGAGTGCGAGTCGGTCGGGGTGTTTTTGAGCTACGTTCCAAAATCCTAATTCTGCCATTGTTCTATCCTGTTTTTCGAGTGGTTTAGTTAAGCATGCCCATACAGCCATTGTCCCAATACGCTTTAAGCTGGGTAATCTTGCCGTCGTCATTAATGGTGAAGGTGTCCACGATTTCCATGGTCATGCCGCCGTTGCTGCCTTCGGGGCGGGAAATCATCTTAAAGACCAAGAGGCCTTCATCACCGCAAGCAACGATACGGTGCACCACGGGCTCGTAGCTCATCGGAAGTTCATGGATACGGTCCCAAAATGCCGCGATGGCTTCTAGGCCGGTATTGGGTTCCGCGCCCACTGGATCTATCAGAACTGCATCCTTGGCGAAGAGGGCAAGCCAAGCCTCGCGGTCGGCATTTTTCCAGCCATCAATATATCCTTGAAGGGCAGTCTTTACTTGTTTTGCATCTGGCATGTTTCGCTCCTGAGGTGTCCCTAAGATGCAAACTAGAACATGTTTCAAGACGTGCGCAAGAGTCCTTCGACATGGTTACAAAAAGACATATTTCAGGGTCCTCCTTTCGGTTGCGTTAAGGGCGGTCCGCAAGTACGGTGAAACATGTTCTAGGGGCTCTTATTCGAGCCCATTTGGGAGGAAGACATGGCAAGCAGACCAGCTCAATGGGATTTAGAAGTCGATGTACTTTCGGTGGGTTCGGGCCTTGGTGGACTTAGCTCTGCGATTGTGGCGCATGATGCCGGCAAAAAGGTCGCAGTTCTGGAAAAAGCTCCCAAACTCGGCGGTGTATGTGCTTATTCGGGCGGTGAAGTGTTCGTTCCGGGGAATCACAAGATGCGTGAAGAAGGTGTCGCAGAAGCCGAGGGTGGTGGACAGCCTTACTTTCAGTTCTTGTCGGGTGGATACAACGATAAAGAGCTGCTGCGTAAGCTATTAGAAGTGGGGCCTCAGGCGGCGGAGTACTTCGAAGAGAATGCAGGCTTGAAGTGGAAGATCATTAAGAACTTCCCAGACTATCATCACCCACACGCACCAGGAACATTGCCCCACGGCCGATATTTAGAAGTTGAGATGTTCGACGGCAAAGAACTCGGTGAATGGCAGCAGAAAGTTTACTCATCTCCTCATATGCCACTTGGGATTACCCATGACGAACTCTTCTCATGGGGAGGCCTATCAAACATCTTACTTTGGGACTTTAATCTCATGGGCAGCCGAATCATGGCCGATCAGCGTGGATTTGGCCCAGGGATGATGGCCTATTTCGTGAAAGCGGCGATGCTCGAAAGAGGTATTCCTGCCTACCTGAACTGCCCGGCAGTGGAATTGGTGGTTGAAGGGGGCCGAGTGATTGGTGTGAAAGCTTCTAAAGAAGGTGAAGACTTTTATGTGGGCGCTAAAGACGGCGTTATTCTGGGTATTGGCGGATACGATTGGAATCAAGAGCTTGCTAAATATTTCGAGCATCTTCCGGAGTGGCAAAGCATGTGTTTGCCGCATATTGACGGCGACAACATTCGGCTTGGCTCAGATGCCGGCGCAGGGCATGCAGGTGTCCCTTCGTTTAACTTAGCAATGTTCTTTGGTTTTCATATTCCAGGAGAAGAGCACGATGGGAAGCCCTTATGGCGGGCATCGTGGGAGGGTGGTTACCCCCATGCTATCTGGGTCAACAAAAAGGGCGAGCGGTTTTGTGATGAGTCTTTCTACCGAGATTATTTGCCACGTACCCGTCAATGGGATGGCTGTGAGCAAAGCCAGCCAAACTTTCCTCCTTTTTTAATCTTCGATCAGAACTTTAGAGATAAGTACCCGTTGGCGACTTATATGCCAGGCCAGCCGGTTCCGGAGGAGCTTGCAGTTCAAGCAGAGACTCTCGAAGAACTTGCGACCAAACTTGGAGTAGATGCTGAAACTTTTGTAGAAACAGTTTCTCATTTTAATAAACACGCAGAGGATGGGGTCGACCCCGACTTCAAACGTGGCCGCTACCCGTGGGCCAATATGATGATTGGCGACAAGAACCGAAAGAATCCTAATTTGGGACCTCTTAATAAACCTCCCTATTACGGGATGAGGCTGACTCCGGTTGGAGCTGGAGTAAATGCGGTTGGCCTGAAGACCAATGAGCATGCCCAAGTTGTTCACACTCGGGGTCAGGTTATCGAGGGGCTCTATGCTGTTGGTAATTCCGCTGCTGTGATCGATACGGGGGCAGGTTACCAAAGTGGTATTGCAAACCTACGCGGGATGACATGGGGCTATGTGGCCGGCCGTCATGCAGCAGGGGTGGTTTAGAATGCCGTCGGTAGCATATTCAACAGAGATGAGCTTATTGCCGGCTGCGATTTGGGAGTTTGTTCAAGAAATGGACAATTGGGCTCCCTTCATGCTCGGCTACCAGACTCATGAGAAGCAGACCGAGACCGAGTCTATGTGGACACTGCGCAGTGACGTGGGTGCCATGAGCCGGATCGCAAAGTTTCAGGTGAGTATTACCGAATGGAATGGCCCAAAGAAGGTCGCCTTCTCGTTAACGGGTATCAATGAGCCAGTTAAGGGCTCGGGCATTGTCACAGTGGTTGAGCTTGGAAGCGATGAAGCCGAAGATGTTTCTTTGGTGACGCAACAAAGACCGGGATTTTTCGCTCGATTTTGGAGTAAGATCGTTGGCTTTTTGGTGAAAAAGTCGCTTGGAGCTCAGCAGATAGCACGGGCTGCGCCGGGCTCAGGTGGCGGGGGCCGATCAAAGCTCACTTTTGAGCTGGCTATGGAGGCCGAGGGCCCGATGGCACCCATGGTCAACGCTATGATCACTCCAATGTTGGAACCCATGGCAGAGCAGTTGGCCAATAAAATCGCGGAACATCTTGAAATTGCTCATGGTCTTCAGCATCCCACCGAGAATGTTGGATAGTTGTTGAGAGCTGGATGTCTTGCGTAGACGACTTCTCGATGAGCCGTTAGGCATTCAAAATCAGGTTTGTGCCCCTTTGGGAGGGCCCAAAGGTGGTAGTGCGGGGCGGTGGCAACCGGTAAGGAAATGTCAGCCTGAAAATCGCTTCGACGGGCTTGCTTGACATGAGCCGAGCAGCTTTCTATCTACCTGATCTCCCGTGTTTTTTTGGTAAAGAAGAAGCATGGAGGGACCGGCGTTCGTACACCTGGGGGAGCTGTAAAAACGATGCGTGAACAAAAGGGCCAGGAGAGCATTTTTACGAGATTGGCACTGCTGATCGGAGGGTTTGCCGGTGAGCACTGCCGTAGTTCGCTCGGTATCATCCTGGGACTCACGGTCATCTTACTGCCCTCACTCGGGCAAGTTGAATACGACGACGATATCCTCAAGTTTCTCCCGGAAGATTCGCCGCAGGTTAGCCAGTTTCAAGAAATAGGTGAGCGCTTTCAGGGCCTCAATATCGCCATGCTTGGTGTGCAGGCACCTGCCAATGAAGACCTATTTACCCCAAGACGACTCAGAGAGCTTCGTGAACTCACAGAAACCCTGACCACGGTGGAAGGCGTTTCGTTCTCATCTAGCTTCATGGCGCTGCAAGATATCGAAGTTCAAAAGTCTGACGATGGCCTTGACGATGTGAGTGTCGTGAATGACTTGATTCCCGAAATACCACCCGTGGATTCGCCGGAAGTGAAGGTCTTTGTGGAAGATGCGCGAAAGCGAGTGCTCTCTCGGGAGCATGTTGTTGGCGCCATGATTTCGGAAGACGGAAAAGCGGCTTTGGTACTTGGCTATCTCAAGCCAGGAACCATCGGCAAAGATGTGGCGGACGCCATACGCAAGCACGCAGATGGGCTTTTAGCGAAGAATCAATCAGATTTAGAAATCCACTACGGCGGGGCACCCTTTGTTGGCTCCTACATCGTTCACACTACCCGCGATGATATTCTGCGTCTCTCGCTGATCTCTGGTTGTGCCATTATCTTTATCCTGATTCTCACGGCTCGAAGCCTAACGGGGGCGCTGATTGCTCTTTCTTCAGTGGGGATTGGAATTCTATGGGTAGTAGGTTTGATGGGGCTTGTGGGCGAGCCGCTAACGCTCGTGTCTTCAAGTTTACCGATGCTCTTGCTTGCATTGGGGAGTGCTTATTCGATTCATATTCTGGTGCGGGTTTTCGCTCACTTGGATTCAGGTTCTGTCGATCGGCTCACTGCTGTCCGCGAGGCGGTTCGCGAGGTGGGTCCGCCAATCTTTATCGCCGGTCTAACCAGCGCTTTGGCATTCTTGTCCTTCGTGGCCATGGATATTGCGCCTATGCGTTCGTTTGGTGTTTGGATGTTTGTGGGAACACTTGTGATTGTGTTTCTGGCACTCGTCGTGGTTCCCGCCGCTTGCGTTCTCTTTCCTTTGCCCGTTCGTGAGGGTGGACGAACCCCAGCTTGGGCCTTGAAGGGCATGATTGACGGTGCCAACTTTGTGATTCGAAAGCCATGGTTAACCGCGGTTGTGATTGGCATTTTGGTGGGCGGTTCTTGGGTTTATATGGGCGAAGGTAAAACCCATATGACGATGCGTGACTTCTTCTTGGAGGGCAGCGAACCGGTTCTGGCCGAAGACTTTCTTGAGGACCATCTCGGTGGCTCCGTCTACATGCAGATTCAGGTTACGGGAGATATCAAAGACCCGTTGGTCTTGATGGAAATTGACCGAATCGCCACATACGCTGCTGCTCAGCCCGGTGTGACCAATACTCAATCTATTATGGACGCTATGTTGCTAGCGGGCGAAGCTTTGTTTGGAGAGCGCCGCGTGCCGGCGAATCCTGATACTGTGCGAGCTATTGCTGCGTTGGCTGAAGGCGATCCCAATCTAAGACTTATTGTCGATCCCAAGTGGGAACATGCATTGATTCACGTGAAGGTGCGAAACGAAAATATCGCCGATGCATTGGCATTTGCAAAGCGCCTGGAGGCTGTTGAAGGTGCTTCCTGGCAAGTAGACAGAGTGCGTGTAACACGCTCTACGATGACAGACGCAGAAGCTGAAGTTGAGCGTCGTGAGATGATTTCGCATCTCGTGTCCGTGCTTGAAAAAGACGGCATCCAAGGTGTGAGTAACGCCGCTTTATCTGCGGCACTTCAGAAAGAAGTCAAGGCACCAGGAGCCGATGTTCTGCTAGCGCCCGTCCTCGAACAACTCGGTAAAGACATCATAAACGACGAGATGATTTACCTGCGTGAGGGAGCAACGCTTCAGGCCGTGGCTCCCGAAGTCGCTGGCATCTTGACCGCGGGGATGGATATTGAGGCGCTGTATCAGGTGTTGTGGGCAATCGCAGATGACGAAGACCGCGAGGACCCAGAGGCCTTCCGTGAAAGTGTGCTCTACATCGCGGGCAACCTGTCGGCGCTGGTTCAGGGCGGAGCAGTCAGTGGCCGCGTGAAAGATATCGTTGCCATTGCTGGCGGGAAAGTAACGCCGAGCGCTCGGAGTGCGCTGAAGCGGGTGCTGGGTGTGTTGGGTGATGACACTGCGTCCTTACCTAAGTATGCGGTGACGGCCGATAGAATTTTGGCGACAGTACCGCTGAAGCTCGATGTGACGGGCACGCCGCTGGTGTACGAAGGCATGAACGTAAGCGTTCAGAAAAATCAGGAGCAGAGCTTAGCAATCTCCTCTGTTCTTGTCTTTTTGGCATTGGCGGTCTTCTTTCGAAGGCTCAGTGTTGCGTTTGTTGCATCGGTTCCGGCTGGTTTTACGCTGATGATTACATTCGGAATTATGGGACTGAGTGGAATACCGATGGATGTTGGAACGTCTATGATGACGTCTATCGCGATTGGTATCGGTATTGATTACGCTGTGCATTTTATTTGGCATTACGGAACGCCTGCAGCCAATGAAACCCACCTTGCACTTGAAGACTCGATGAAAGCAACCGGATGGGGCATTGTTGTTAATGCGCTCGAAGTTGCGATTGGTTTTGCGTTGCTAGCACTGGGGAATATCGTGCCCATGCGCAATGTAGGATTATTAACTGCTGCTGCAATGCTGGTAAGCGCATTTGCAACACTTATCCTCGTGCCCGCGCTATTAAGGTGGCTTGGGCCAATTCATTCAACAGGGAGTACCACCTCATGAACCGTATGAAGGTTACATTGTTCACTTTGACTTCTCTTGTTTTTACTTTTGCGCTTGGCACCAACGCCTACGCCGGTAAAACCTTTGAAGAACTTGTTAAGCTCGGCGGCAATGCTCTCTTGCAAGAAGCGGATGACCGGGCCAATCCGGCGCCAGATGTGAGCCGTGATGTGAAGATGACTTTGCGAGGCGGTGACGACGCGGGCAAAGAAATTATCCTCAAGCAGTTGACCAAAGATGGTAAGCGAACGGCGATTCGTTTCTCGAAGCCTGCCGACCTCAAAGGCATGGGTCTTGTTATAAAGAGTTCAAGCGAAATCTATGTGAAACTACCGGGGTCCAAGAAGGTACGCCGGGTTGCTGCTCATGCTCGTAAGCAGGGTTTTCAGGGCACTGATTTTAGCATGGACGATTTGAAGATGCTTCGTTTCGCGCCTTACTTTGATGCTGCGGTTAAGAGCCAGAACGATAAAGAGGTTATGCTTACTCTAACCCGTAAAGCGAGCAGCGACGTTCCGTATTCACGCATTGAAGTGGTTATGGAAAAGGCGGTTCTCGTACCGCGTGACCTCACTTATTTCGATGATGATGGTGTGAAAGTGAAGCAGCAGCTTCGCTCAAACCTAAAGAAGGACAGCGCTGGTTACCCAACTTACTACAAGGGAACCATGACTGATTTCACTCGAAATCATTCTACAGATCTTGAAGTGCTCGACCAGACGACCAACAAAACAATTTCGGACAAGACGTTTACGAAGCGTTGGCTCATCCGGGGGACTTGATTCATGTTGAATATCAAAAAGAATAAGTTTCTACATAGCACGGTTTTGGCGTTGTTGGGTTTGGGTCTACTTGCCCAGAGCCCGGCTCATGCAGAAGATGAAACGGCTGGTTATGTGGAAAGCGATTTACGCATTTGGATTCCAGGCAAGGCTCATCCCAATGAAGCGGAAGGCCAGATTTGGAACAAGATTCAGCGGCTAGAAAATACCCTGGGCTATCGCGGTTATTGGAGCACGGATTTTGCCGGAGCCACCGCGGACCTCAAGCTGGTTTTCTTTGGCGGAAGTCAGGTTGTGGATCTTGAGCAATTGACAGATCGTACTCTTATCGATGGGTACCGTCTGGAGAGCGATGCTCTTTATGTTGAGTTCTACGATTTTCTGATTGAAGGGCTCGACCTTCGACTTGGTCGTCAGATTGTAGAGTGGGGTAGCGCGGATCAGTTCAACCCAACCAACCCGGTGAATGCATTGGACCTTGAAGATCCGATTAAGTTCGGTGACCGCGTTGCCAATGAAATGGCTGTTCTGACGTGGACTGCGCCTTGGTATATCGAAGGTGACAACGGAACTCTCTTCGACGAGTTCACGCTCAGCGGCGTGGCTGTACCTGTATTTCGAACGGGCGTGATTCCTGAATCTGGCCTTGTAGCATTTCAAAACACTGAGCTTTTGGCCTCTCAGGCCAATTCACCTTCATTGGAAGCCATGGCTTCGTTGGCTCCTGCTTTCGCCGGTGCTGGTGGTGAGTTTGTGTTTGATGTGGATACAAAAACACCAGGCCTTTTGGGCCAGAACGTCCAGTATGGCGCCCACATGGGTATGAACCTCCTTGGCGTTAGTCTCGGTTTTATGTACTACAAGGGCTTCAGTG
>JABJBS010000392.1 GCA_018668695.1 Deltaproteobacteria bacterium | reverse complement strand
GATGGATACCGCTCGTGGAGGCCAATTCATTGAAAGCTCTGAGGAAGAATGTGAAGGCGGCGGAAATTGTGCGCTTCCTGAAAACGGCTATCCTGAACAAGCTTGGTATACTTATGACGACGACACGTGCAGCTATAACTGCATGGCAACCGAATACTTCTACTGGGTTCTTACTTCACTACTGGGAGCACAGTCCGGTCGCTGTGATGAAATTGCTGAAGAATGGCAACCTTGTACTCCTGATAGAGTGCTAGAAATGGATTCAGCGGCACACAGCCTCTTTACCGCAACCAACGCTGGTTACGTCATGCCAACCGTTCTTCCTGATGGTGACTACCAAGGCCCCACGCAATAAGCTGGAGCTGCTGTGTTGGTTCATCGGTTTCATCGGTCGTAGATGAATATGATGCTCAAAAGAAGTGCCGCCGAAGCCTAGAGAGATAAATCAGTAAGAGCAGTCAAAGGCCCCGTGCCATCCATCCCAAACGTACTCGCCTCCACACCAACAGCAGCCAGCATAGAGATAAAAAGATTCGCCACCGGCGCCTCTTCGGAATATTGAATATGCCTTCCGGGAGCCGATGCACCACCCCCCGAACCCGCCAAAATAATCGGAAGATTCGTATGCTGGTGGGAGTTACCATCAGCGATCTCACTTGAAAAGAAAACCAGTGACTGGTCAAGTAAAGTCCCCTCACCTTCCGGCACAGCGGCAAGACCATCTAACAATGAGGCGAACTGAGCCACTTCCCACTGATTGATGACCTTAAGCTTATCAAAATTCTCCTGAACGTTTTGATGGTGGGAAATTTCGTGATGCGCACCAGACACTCCCAGAAACGAATAGCTCTGATTGGATCCGGCATTACTTAGCATAAACGAAATAAGCCGCGTCATGTCACATTGAAACGCCTTCACCATGATACCTGTCATCAGCTGAACATGAGTTTCAAAGTCAAAGGAGTCGGGAGGAACCGTACCTGGGGCGCAGGTAACATCCTCCGCTTCCATGACTCTGACTTCGAGTTCCCGCACACCTGTTAAATACTCATCTAGCTTCTGTGCATCATGGGTATTGAGGCGCGCACGTAGGCTCAGACTGTCTTCTACCAACGCGTCCAACATACTTAAGCGGTACAACCGTCTTCGCTCAACCGCCTCTGCAGAAAGCTCACTATCGAACCCTCCAAAAAGCCTATCAAACGCAAGTCTTGGATTGGTCACCTTTGCCAGTGGCGTGTTTGAATCAGCCCAGGAAATATTCCGGGAGTAGGCACAGCTGTAACCTGAATCACAGTCACCTACGCTTGACCCGCCAGCAGTTCCAAGCTGCAACGATGCGAACGGCGTTTCAATGCCCATATTTTGCGCAGCGAATTGGTCGACAGAAACGCCATTTTGAATACCGTCGCCATCGGTCTTAACAACACGATTGCAAGTAAGGAACGACCCGGTCCCACGAGCGTGATCACCAGGAACATTATCCTCACCCGCTCGGTTCGCGAGCCCAGAGATGACGTTTAGATTCGCCCTGTGAGCGCTGAGTGGTTCAAGGATGGTTGGAATCGTGTAAGAAGAACCGGTCGTCTCTGGGATAAAGTCCGGCATATGCATGCCATTGGGAACATAATAAAAAAGTAGCCGAACCGGCGAGGCACTGTCCGCCGCAAAAGCCTGCCGACCTACCGGCAATAAAGATTCAAAGAGAGGCAACGACAACATCGCCCCTGCTCCGCCTAGAAAAGCCCGGCGGCTGATTGCCCCCTTAGCTGTCTGATTTTGCGACAACCTGAATTTTGACCAGCGAAAACTCATGGTAACTCTCCGCCGCGCATTGTAAAGGCGTCGGTTTTAACCAAGGCCTGGACCAGTGCATCCAACCGATAACCACTCTCACTAAACGCTGTCTCGACAGCTTCTAGGTAAAGGTGGTCGGTGTTCTTAACGCCACGGCCTGTCGCGTAGATGAAAAACTTTTCAACCATGCAAGATGGAACCCGCTTGTCTTGAGCTAAAAGTGCCTGCAACTCTGTTGCACCATCAAAAGCTGAGCCGTCTGGCAAAACATCGGCAGCATTCACGGGATAATCTCCATCGAATTCTCGATAGGTACCAATGCCGTCAAAATACTCGAGTCCAAACCCAAGAGGATCCATCACATCATGACAAGTTGCACAGACAGGCTCTGCCCGGTGCCGTTCCAACTGCTCACGAATAGAGCCTTCAGTGTCCTCAGCCTCCTCAAGGCCCTCCACGCCCGGCGGAGGCGGCGAAGGAGGTGAACATAGCAGATGCTCGAGAATCCACTTGCCGCGCTTAACAGGCGATGTTCGGGTCGGATAAGACCTTGCCATCAGCCAGCCAGCTTGGGTCAACAGGCCGCCGCGCTGATAAGGGCTAAGCCAAACCTCTTGAAAACCTTCTCCCTCAAAATCGCTCACACCGTAGTGCTCCGCAAGACGTGAATCCACCCATCCGTTTTCAGCCTGAAGTAAGTCTAAAAGGCTCCGGTCCTCGAAGAACAACGACCGGACCAGATGCTCCATTTCACCGCGCATCGACTCACGAAGTTCTTCGTCAAAATCAGGAAAATACCAAACGTCGGGAGAGGCGTCGTCTATTGCTCGAATATGCAGCCACTGACCCGCAAAGTTTGACACCAAGGACTCAGCCTTAGGGTCTTGCAGCATTCTTGTAACTTGACCCGCCAACACCTCAGGGGAAGATAAAGAACCATTACGGGCCAATTCAAACAACTCAGTATCCGGCATACTGCTCCAAAGAAAATAAGACAGCCGCGATGCAAGCTCCCAAGAACTCAATGGTGCTGACGCTGTGCTCTCGGGGTTCGGCTCGTACTCGACCCGGTACATAAAATGAGGCGAAGTAAGAATCTTTTGGAGCCCGAGTCGCACACCGGTTTCCCAAGAATCACCGAGCGACTGCGCAAGCTCAAGAAAGCTGAGAAAGCCCGCTAGTTCGTCGTTGGTGATTGGTCTCCTAAATGCCTGTTCGGCAAACCTTTCAAGAACCGTTCTTGCACAAGCCTCCGACTCAGAATCCTGACCATCACATGCGAGTATCTTATCGCGCTCAAGGTTTTCTTCAGGCTCTAAGTTCAGCGGACCTTCAAGCCTTAACCAGTCGACGATAAGATTTCGGTCGAGTCCCTCCTCGGGCTCGTAGTAATCGTTATCGAAGCTTACTGAAATCTGCCGCAGCCCCTCAGCCATGTCAGCCTCAACTTCAATGACCTCCATCGTGTCGGCCGACGCCGCGGCCACAGCAAAGCTCTCCAGGACTGTGCCGTCCAGCATTAAACTTGCTTGCGCTAAATCGGGACCTGCCTGCTGCCCATAGACCCGGGCGGAAATTCTGTAACGGCCTTCAACCGGAACACTCACAATATTGTAGAGTTCTCCACTGCTCCAAAGGTTCCATCCGTTTGGGGCTGCGCCCCCGGTCGTCGCCTCGGCAACTTCCGCCTCAACGTGCCAGATTTGCGGCTCCGTAATGCTTTCAAAAAGCGCTTCTTCAACCAATTTCTCGGCTGTGTACGAATAGAGCTCAACCAAAAGCGGAGATACCGTGAGAACCTCGGCTATGTTGTCAAAGCCGTAACCAAAATCGTCCAAAGGGAAATCGTCAGCAGGACGGAGACTTGTCCCGAGCAAATCACGAACAGTATTATTGTATTCTGCGCGGTTCAGCCGGTGCAGCGTCACCCTGCCTGGTTCAGGATCCACATCACGGGTCGTCGTTGATGAGGTATCATCGGACTCGTCATCACCTGAACACCCGGAGCCTGCCATCAAGCCAAAAAAGAATGAACCTAAAAGGAGCCATCTTAGGTGCCTAAAACTCACAGTGAACCCTTCCCGCGAACTCAGCGAGGATGCCAAGTTGGCGCCCGCTATCTTTCGGCGCCTCCATAACAACACACTTCGGCATCACCGAGAACCACTTCGGACCGTAATTTTAGCCTAATTCCGAAGAGTCGCACCATTATAATAGAGCACTACGCCAGATGTATGTGGAAAATGAAGAGAACCTGGGTGGCTCCGGCCCTCTTGCTTTTGTAAATGTCAGAAATGAATACCGAGAGGCAATTGACTATTTGTTCGGCGCAATGACGGGACGGGTCACACCAAATGCATTCAGATTGGTACCAGTGAGATTACCCGACTCATCGGATCCCAAGAAGACACACATCTTTGCAAGCTCGCCCTGAGTTACCTGCGACTTTAGAGATTCGCTCGTACGGTCGGCCGAGTCGGGTTCAATTGCTCCGGGTGATAAACAGTTCACGCGAACACCGCTGCCGCGAAGTGCTTCCGCGCTTGCTTCAGTCAGCCCAATCAAACCAAATTTGGATGCACAGTGTGGCACCACGCCGCCATCGCCAACACTGCCGTGAATGGACGAAACATTAATAACGGCGCCTTGCCGCTTAGCTGCAACAGCGAGCCGTGCAAATGCCTGAGTTGCGAAAAACGCTGCACTCAAATTACTGTCTAAGG
>JABJBS010000391.1 GCA_018668695.1 Deltaproteobacteria bacterium | reverse complement strand
GGACCTGCTGGAACTTGCTTAACTGCAACCTGCGGGGATGGTTTTACCAACGTGGGCATCGAGGACTGTGATGGCTTGGGTGAAACGGCCAGCTGTGACCTTGATTGCAGTACGGCGTTTTGTGGAGACGGTTATCTGAATGCGCTGGCGGGTGAGACTTGTGATGACGGTAATGACCTGGATACCGACCTTTGCCGTAATACCTGTGTTACGGGTTTTTGCGGTGACGGTATTGTCTTAGAGGGTAAGGAAGATTGCGACGATGGCTCGCAGAGCAGTACCTGCGAGCTTGATTGTACGTTCGCCAGCTGTGGCGATGGCGTCTTGAATACCTTGGCGTCTGAACAATGCGACGATGGCAATGGTCTTTTGAGTGATGGCTGTGACGGTCAATGTGTGATCGAAGCAGGCTGGTTATGCGCAGGCTCTCCAGCTGTCTGTGAGACTGTCTGTGGTGATGGTCTCGTTGTGGGAATCGAAGCATGTGACGATGGTGGCGTGCCCCAGGCGTCGGGAGATGGGTGTGCTCTAGATTGCAGCGTTGAGTCTGGTTGGAGCTGCGAGGGTGAGCCATCCACGTGTGCGCCATCTTGTGGTAACGGAGTGTTGAATCCGGGCGAAGCCTGCGACGATGGAAACCTTTTGGCCGATGACGGTTGTAATGACGCGTGTGCGCTTGAAGATGGCTGGATTTGTGAATCTTCACCAAGCATTTGTGAGGAAATCTGTGGTAACGGTGTTTTCAATTCAGGCGAGGCCTGTGAAGACGGCAACGCTACAGATGGCGATGGCTGCTCTGCCATTTGCCTCGTTGAGAATGGTTTTGAATGTTTGGGTGAGGCTCCTCAGGAGTGTACGTTCCTTTGTGGCAATGGAAGTCTTAACGATGGCGAAGAATGCGATGATGGCAACACAGCACCGGGGGACGGGTGCCAGGGTGGCTGCCTGATCGAACCGGGTTACAGCTGTACGGACGAACCGTCGGTATGTGAGGCTCTTTGTGGCAATGGCTTGTTGGACCCAGGTGAGCAATGCGATGACCAAAATAGCTTTGAAGGAGACGGCTGCAGCGTTACTTGTGAAGTGGAAGCTGGTTTCGTCTGTTCGGGTGAACCCTCTTTTTGCAGTCTTACATGTGGCAACGGTTTGATTAACATCGACGAAGCCTGTGATGACGGTAATGCTGAATCTGGTGACGGTTGTTCATCATCCTGCGCGCTTGAGCCGGGGTATGTCTGCGAAGAAGAGCCCTCAGTTTGCGTGAGTATTTGTGGGGACGGTTTGGTTACCGATGATGAAGCCTGCGATGATGGCAATGGGTCGAATGAAGATGGATGCAGCGAGTGCCTAATTGATTCAGGCTGGAGCTGTTCGGGGAGCCCATCGTTATGTGAGCAGGTTTGCGGCAATGGGCTCTTGGATGATGGCGAGCAATGTGACGATGCAAATAGTCTCACCGGCGATGGTTGTTCAGATACTTGCGAAGTTGAAGCAGGCTTTGTGTGCAATGGGCTCCCGTCTGTCTGCGACGCTATTTGTGGAGATGGTTTGATTCTCGGTGAAGAAGCCTGTGATGACGCAAATTCACTCGATGAGGATGGCTGTAACGCTGCGTGTTCGGTTGAAGAGGGTTGGACATGTGTGAGTGAACCTTCGCTATGCACTCCCGAAGGCGTGGAACCATCGGATAGCTCAGATCCCACGGACCCCACGGACCCCACGGACGCTACGGATTCTACAGAACCATCGGAACCTACTGATGTTTCTGATCCGACGACTACGCCTGACCCTACAGAATCAGTAGACCCAGCGGGTACGTCCGACCCTGCGGAAACTCTGGGGCCTTGTGATGACCTAGCAACCGCCTTGGAGAATCCTGATTGCAATGCTGAGCTACGGTTTGACGGTGGTGGACTAAGTTGCGCCACGTCGTCACCTGGCTCGGCCTGGTATTGGTTGCTACTGGTTACCCTGGTTTTACGTGCCTGGCGACTTCGACCAGAAGAGGAAGCATGATGCACTTGCGGGTCATGTTTTTTGGTTTGTTGTTCGGCTTGTTAGGGGCGGTTCCTGCGCAGGCATCGCTTCCCATTGTCGGTAGCCAGCCCGCTATTTCAAGTGATGGTTTGGGTCCGCTAGAAGCCATTGAAGACTTGCCGCACTTACATCTAGAAGCTTTGTTTTGGCTCGATTCCAGTCACCAAATCTTAAAAGTGAGCCAAACGATTGGGAGTAACACCAACGATTTGGGTTACCTTATCAGTTACCGTTTATCGGGTTTACTCCAAGCATCTATGGGACTTTACGACTTGGTGACGGTGAGCCTGGGGATCCCCGTGACCTATCATCAAGGCTCGGGGCTTGACCGCTCAATTTTGGGAGTTGCGCTTGTCGAACCAGGTGCAGGGGTGGGCGATGTCGCTCTGAATGTTCACGGGAAAATTTTGAGTGAGAAGGATTATTTCGTCGATTTAGCACTTCTGTTGCCGATGACATTGCCTACAGCCAATGAAGCCAGTTACTCCGGTGAGGCGGGCGTATCGATGACACCGACCGTGGCGGCTGCGAAAACTCTGGTGCTGGGCGGAGCTGACGACAATACATACTCTATCCGGATCCAGGCCGAACTGGGTTATCAGATTCGAAAACAATATGAACTTGAAGGCATGCTTTTCAGTGACCAGATTCATTACACGTTCGGTGCATCCTCGTCGCTTGAACCATGGCTCGGGCTTTCGCTTGATGCGTTTGCTGCGTGGGTGGGAAGCATCGTTTTGGAAAAGGGCGCCTATGGTGACCGGATTTACCCACAAGAGTTTCAAGCGGGCGGTGCCTGGACACTTCCGTCGAACTGGGTCGAAAAGGATTCAGCCTATATTTCGATGAGTCGTTTAACTTTTGGTTTTGGTATGGGGCTGGGCGCAAGCCCTGTATCACCATCGCTGCGCCTATTCTTAGGCTTGGAAGGTGGTCACCAGATAACATTCGATTCTGATGACGACGGTATCAATGATAACGAGGATGGTTGTCCGAATTCTCCAGAAGATATGGATGGCTTGGGCGACCAAGACGGCTGCCCGGAGGATGACTACGATGCCGATGGAATATCAGACGTCGACGATAAGTGCCCGGATGCCGCTGAGACGAAGAATGACTTTCAAGAAGAAGATGGCTGTCCAGACAAGCGTTTAGACTCCGACAACGACAAGGTCTTTGACGACTTAGACAAATGTGTCGATAAGGCAGAGGACCTCGATGAGTTCGAAGATGAAGACGGGTGCCCTGAACTCGACAACGATCAAGATGGTATTGAAGACGAAAAAGACAAATGTCCATTAGAGGCGGAAGACTTTGACGAGTTTGAAGACGGCGACGGTTGTCCCGACTTAGATAATGATGCCGATGGTGTTTTGGATACCGTGGACAAATGTCCTCTTGATCCAGAGAACGCGCCGGCGGAAGCAGAAAGAGACGGTTGTCCCGAAGTGACAACAATCGCCGAACCTGAGCCAAAAACGATAGAGACTCGATTAGGCGATGTTCTAACTGACTTTGCGAAGGGCGTTCAGTTCGCTCATGCTACGAAGACTCCAGCGCCGAAATCGAATCGAGCGATCGATAAGATTATTAGTTTTCTCAAAGAGCACATGGAAATTAAGAAAATCTTAATCACCGGACATACCGATTCGGTGGGTGATACGAATCGAAACCTTTTTCTATCTAAACGTCGAGCAACCATTTTGAGGGAGCGACTTGTAGCGGGTGGAATTTCGGTAGAGCGAATTGATATTGATGGGAAAGGGTCCGCGGAGCCCATAGCAAGGAATGACACCCAAGCGGGGCGGGGCTTAAACCGTCGAATCGTTATACAGGTAAAAGACCTCCAAGGCTCTGGTGTTGGAACAGAGTAAGCACTGAACAGCTTCAGGCGCCATCTACAGCGCTTAATTTCGCGTATCCCCTCATGTAGGCAAACCGCCACCACCCTCCTATAGGCCCGTATGCACACCTTTGACAGGGTGTCGGAATTTCTGACGGCTTCCCGTCAAGCCTGGCTTGAAACCTCTATGTTGTGTGATCTGCGTCACCGGAATCGTCCCATTTTGCCTCATTCGAAAGTGGCACCGCACTTGCAGCGTTTATAGTGCAAGGCAACAACGCCAAACGGGGAGACGGACGATGAAAAAACTAGCAAACAACATGAGCGCAACTTGGACAGCATCTAAAGATGGTCGCATCATGGTCCGCGTAACGAAGAAAACTTCAAGTGTTGCAGTTAAGCGTTGGAGCATTTTCTACGCAGCTTTCGCCATGAGCATGGGCATGATTCAGTGGGCAGCGCCAAGCACTGCGAATGCAGCGAGCATCACCGATACAGCAGCCGAGCAGGTTGAAGTTCTTGAAGTGAGCGACATCCAAGACGCTCTTTCAAATAGCCAAGACATGGTTCGCGGATGTTACGAGCGTCAATTGAAGCGCCAGCCAAAGTTGGCCGGTCAGATGAGCGTTCAGTTCACCATCGGCGCCAAGGGCAAGGTTGTGAAGGTAAACGTTGTAGACGACACCATGAAGAGCCGACGCTTAAACCGATGTGTTACGCGTAATGTAAGCAAGTGGACATTCCCTACGCCACAAGACGGCAAAGTAACGATTTACTCTCCCTACGTTTTAAACCCAATGGCTGGCTAAT
>JABJBS010000390.1 GCA_018668695.1 Deltaproteobacteria bacterium | reverse complement strand
TTTAACGGTTCTTGCAGGTCAGGGTTGCAGTCGCATGCTGAACTGGTAATGTCCCCCAAACTTCGATGCGGGGATACAACCATGGCAAATGACATCAAGCTAACCGAGTACTCACATGGAGCTGGATGTGGGTGTAAAATCTCACCAGCTGTTCTCACTCAAATTCTAGAGAGCGACAAAGAGTATGCGGTGGACCCCCGGCTTTTGGTGGGTAATGACACCCGAGACGATGCGGCAGTTTATGCGCTTGATGATGAGCGGTTGATTATCAGTACTACAGACTTCTTTATGCCTATCGTAGACAACCCCGAGGACTTCGGTGGAATTGCTTCAGTGAACGCCATCAGTGATATCTACGCCATGGGTGGCAAGCCGATTATGGCGATTGCGATTCTAGGCTGGCCCGTTAATAAACTCGACACTTCCATTGCAGCTCGAGTGATGGAAGGTGCCAGAGAGGCATGCTCCCGTGCAGGTATCAGTGTGGCCGGTGGTCATTCTATTGATGCGCCTGAGCCCATTTTTGGATTGGCCGTCACAGGAACTGTTCTTAAGAAGAACCTCAAGCGCAACGATGGTGCAACGGCAGGTTGTGAACTCTACCTAACGAAGGCACTTGGGGTGGGCTTGTTTACGACTGCTCAAAAGCGGGGCAAACTTCTTGATGAGGATTTCGCAACCGTTCGGGCATCGATGTTGGCCTTAAATGATTTCGGTGCCGAGCTTTCGGATCTGGAAGCGGTTAAAAGTGTGACGGATGTGACGGGCTTTGGTTTGTTGGGGCACTTGAGTGAGCTTTGTGAGGGAAGTGGCGTGAAGGCCACGATTCGATACTCAGAGGTTCCTAAACTGCCTGGTTTGGAACGCTACCTCGATCTGGGAACGATGCCTGGCGGAACCACACGCAATTTTGAAAGCTACGGGCACAAGGTTTCTGAGCTGAGTGATACCTGGAAAGCGGTTTTGTGTGACCCGCAAACCAGTGGTGGTCTCTTGGTAGCGGTTGAGCCAAGTGGGCGAGATGCTTTTCTAGAGGCTGCGAAAGAGCGCGGTTTGGAGCTGGATTGTTTCGGTACATTAAGTGAGGCGGGAGACTCGCTCATTACAGTGACCGAGTAGAGGCAAGGGCGCATGGTCTATTTAGTATAGTATTTTAAGTATATTAATATTGAATTGATATTTTGACTGGACCGGGTACTGATGTACCCGGTTGTCGATAGATGGACTGATTAGCCTTCTGGCTCTTCTACCTTGTTTACGGTACCGGTTACTTCTTCAGCAGCGGTTTCTTTTTTCTCAGTAGCTTCGTCCTGTGCTTGCGCCGTAACTTCTGGCGATGCTTTGTCAGCTTGAACCAGGCCTGCAGGAAGTTCTTTGTCATTCCAGTGAATGAAGGCAGGATGTGGCTCAACAGCTGCATCAGAGGCAACTTTAGCCAAACCTAGCAAGGTTTTGCTGGGCCATTTCTTTTGGATGATATTGACCAGCCATGAAGGAAGCATGCCCTTTGGATCAGTATGAACTTCAACTTCCATCTTGGTTTTGTTGGTTCCAGGAATGGCCTCGAAGCGGTAGTAAGTGCCCATTGCTGATGCGCGTACGCAGCAGTCGTCTTCGGGCTTCTTATTGTGCTCAACTGATTTAATGTTTGCTGTCACCACTCGGCGTGCTTCATCCACCTGCGCAGTTGCATTGAGGACATAGTCGCGGTCTGAAACGGGGAATGGGAGAGCAAATCGAATCCAATAGGTTCGTTCCCATTCATTCTTTATCGTGAGTTCAGAAGAGGTATGAAATTTATCAACCCATTCTCCGCGCCGTGATGCGTCTAGAAAGACACTTAGGATTTTGGCGATAGGGGTATCAACAATGGTCTCACCGCGGAAAGCGAGAATATCAGAGCCTTCGACGCTTTTGCGCTTGGTGACGAATCCATCGTCAGTGGAAATAATTTCCCAGTCGTTTGTGGCTGCTTGCGCGTTATGGGTTAGGGCACCAAAAGATACGGCGATGGCGACTGCCCATGAAAAGAACTGTTTCGCATTCATAGTGATTCTCCTTCATGTGTTGATTCCCCATACCCCTTACGCACTGCGTCTAATAGGTGGGGCGCAGTTTGACAAGCAAAAAATTCGGCGGATCTTTACGACTATAGCAATTTCAACTACTTAAGAATTTGAGAATGTCATGAAATGTAGGAAAACTTGGATTAATGCTCCAAAAACCATGAGGTGATGGCCGAGTTGACCACGCCGGGAGCCTCAAGATGCATGAAATGGCCGGCATTGGGAACTTCCATATGCTTGTAGGGCGCCATCATAAACTGGCTAGAATCAAGCTTGGAATTGGCCGCGATGCATCCATCGTTTACACCGGTTATGCTGAGGATTGGAATCTGTATGCTGCGTTCCGGCCGGCTTGGGTCCAGGAGTCGACGGATCGAGGGCACCAGGGGTCGCAGAATCTTACGGTAGTAGTTGAGGGGCCCCGGCATCGAGGTTCTCAGACAAGTCTTAAGTTCGGTCATCTGTTGGGGGCAGGGTTCATAGCCCGGAGACCATTTCTTCCATAGTAAATCGATGAAAGACAAGTCGCCGCGAGTAACCACCCAGTCCGAAAGCGTTCTGAGCTGAAAGAGACCCATGTAGCCGCTGCGCCCCAATTGAGAGGGGTTGCGTACCAGTAATTCGAAGAACTTCAGAGGGTGGGGCACGGCAAGAGTGGCCGCACTGATGAACCGTTTGGGATGATGGGCTGCGGCGAGCCATGTAAGAACGGCTCCCCAGTCATGACCGACCAGTCGTATAGGTGTATCCTGAGAGCCAAACTCCGCCGAGAGTTCGATGATGTCATCAGTGAGACTGTCGATATCAAAATCCCCGTCGAGTACTGAGGGCGCATAGCCACGTAACCATGGCGCAATGGCCCGGTAACCCTGAGACGCAAGGTGTCCTAGGAGCTGGTTCCAACTCGGTGCGTGGTCTGGGAAACCGTGAAGGCAAAGAACAACCGGTCCATCCTCTGGACCGTCGGCAAGGTAGGCAAAATCTCCGCGGGAGGTATGAAGAACGTTGGTCTGCATCATCGTAAATACTATGGACTCGCTGGCCAGAGATACATCTTAAGGCCAAATTTCTCTTAAAATTCAGTCAGGTAAGTGCATGTAGGTGTGAAGACATCTTAGTCTGTGGATAAATCATTCAATTTCATTCGAGAAAACCTAAATACGTGGGGATGTACTTATGGAACAGTGTGCCAATTTTATGCACAGTTTCGCGGAAGTAGGTCAAGATCCACCCATTTGTAGATTTTCAGAATGCGAATTGAGCCAGTGTCTATGCGGGTTTGCGCGATCGTGGAACGATCGTCACGGCCTGTGGATAACCTGTGGGTAAATGTCACTGCTTTGTGGATAAACTCTGGAGCGGTGTTTTGAGCGGATCTCAAATAGGTTCAATTTCGGTCTAAAAATCTGTGGATAACTTGTGTGTAACTTGTGAGGTTGGTGTGAGTTTTCCTCAGAGAATTACAGGAATTCAGGGATTTAGCCTACCTATCCAAGAAATGCTCGCAACAACGGCGAAGAGTGCGAGTGTGTAGGATGGACCCGCGTGAGGTCCGAGAAGCACGTGAAGCAATAGCAAGAAAAAAATGATGTGTACGAGGCGGTGGAGTGTTTTCCAGTGACGAATTTTTAGAAGACGCGTGGGCTTTGTGAAAGAGGTCAAAGCCAAGGTCGCGAGAATGATGAGCGCGGCAGTCCCCGCTTGTGCATAAGGTTGGAACCAGACACCTGTGAGCGGGGCATCTCCAATATGAATTTGGTAAACAAGCGCAGCATGACCGAAGGCAGCAGCCGTGGCGCTGAGTCCGAGTAAGCGCCGCTCTTTGTGGACGGACCCGATGTCGTAGCCCAAGCGCTGCAGGAGATTACGAATAGGCGTGCAGAGGAGGGCCGCGCAAAAGAGGCCAAGTGCGAGTGTTCCCGTATCGTGGATCAGTCCTTGGTCGGCCTGCCATCGGAAGCTTAGAGTTTGATACCGGCTGAAGATGAGGGCTGAGCAGGCGAGGAGAATTCCTGCAAGGAATGTGTAAGCCCGCGTTGACTGGGCTCCCGGATTCATAACGATTTCAAGAAAGTGATTAAATCTTTCTTGTCCTCAGGGCTTATGGCTGTGAGCATTCCGTGCTGGGTACCCTCATAGGCGCGCCCTAAGACGTCTTCCAGTGATTTTGCTCTGCCATCGAAAAGGTAGGGCGGGCTGTGCTTGATAGAAATGAGCGATGGCGTGTCGAACTCTAGGTTGGCTTCTGGGAAATTCGGAAAGATACGACGGGCAGGATGCTGGCTTAAGTTGGTAAACGCGGGGAACTGGTGACAGCTAACACAACGTGCTTCGACGAAAATCTTAAGTCCACGTTTTTGCGCATCAAGATGTGATTCATCCGGTGGGCTTAGATGGGCAACAGGTAAAGTCAAAGCGCTGATGTAAGCTTCAATATTTTCACCTCTTTGCGGATCATCGATAAAGTAACCACCGAGAAGTTCTTCTGGGACGTGAAGGAGCTGACGCACTTGATTGTAAACCCCGCCCCGCAGGTAAGGGGCGGTGCCCGCGACGCCTCTTACGCTTAGCGTGGCTGGCTCAAGAGATTCATCCCCAATATTGTGTGTGCTGTGGTCGCTGTCGCCGTGAAGGTGGCAGCTTTGACAAGACCTGCCGGAGCGTGTGGCCTCGTAGAAAGCTTTTTCGCCCTCTCGGCGTTTCAGGGCTGCGGGAAACTTCCTCTCGAGTGTTTCATCGGTGGGGCCAAGCTGGTGGAGCTGCGTGGTTTCCTGTGAAGGGTTAAAGAGAGCGAAGGTTCCCTCAGCTGGAGATGTTAGAATCAGGGTTCCATCTGCAAGTTGGGCAGCGCCTTGTGGGGCTCGCAGTCCTCCTGGGCGAATATTGAGGTCTTGAACCAGGCCCGAGAGGCTTGATGGAATCACCCACCATTGCGTCGTGCCGGAGAACGCGACCAGGAGTTTGCCGTTTTTAAGAACCGTGATGGACGATGGCCCAGCACCGGCTGTCCACTTCAGAAAGTCACCGGGTGCTTTGGCTTTTTCTGCCCGCTTGTGGGTGAGTAAGCGTCCAGTGACTTCAAGGCTGGCTGTATCGAATTCTAGGATTTGGTCCTGAATATAGTGGTTGCCTCTCAATGCTTCGCCGCTGATGGAGTATCCGGTCGCGGCCGCGTAAAGGCTGTGCCCTTGTTTGGCGCCGACCATGGTGATCAGCGGACGGCTTAATGTCTTTTGCGTCTGTTGCCAGCCTTTGTCTAATTGTTGGATGCGAATCAGTGCGGGTTGCTCGCGGCTGCTGACCAGCCGTGTTTGAGCGCTGGGACCGGCCACAATCCATTCAGGTTTATGTGAAAGCGAGATGTACTGAATGCCTTGCGGGGCTTGGAGGGAAGCCAGTGCGACGCCCTGCTGGGGGCCTGTGAGCGTGGCGGCCAGAATTTCACCGTCTAAAGAGAGTGCGAGTGCCCGTTGGGGAGACTGAACGTCGTGCCGGGCGATGACTGCATGACTGGTTGTGTTGAACTCCCAGATAAAATTCTCGTGGGCGTGTGAGACATAGAGGCGGTCGCCGCGTTGTACACAGCCGCTTGGGCCGTTTCCTGTTTGTACAGTTGCAACGATGCCGAGTTGGTTGACGATGGTGAGCGTATCAGTCTCATCGCTTAACAAGTAGGCTTGAGAGCTGCCGTTGCCGCATGAAACCTGGGGGTGAGGCAACGGTTTTACAATTTCCATCTCCCGGATATGACTGCCCGTCTCGGTGAGCAAGTTGGCGGGAATTAGCTCCGATTCTATATCTGATAGCGAATTTCGAACTGCAACTCTAAACAAGCCACGACCAAGAGCCAGGCCTTCTAGTCTGTGGTTGCCAAGCTCCAGTGAGGCGTGTGTTGAGTCTGGCGCGTAGATGTAAAAATCTTGAGGGGTTCCGTTAAGCAGATGCCTTGGAAAAAGTAGCGGGGGATTTTCCAGGGCGGCTTTGTCCGCAAGTCGGTTGGTTAGCCCGTGGAGGTTTTCGTCATCGAGCATGGTCTCCCAGGCCTGCTGGCTTAACCCGTAGAGAGTAACTGTGCCAAGGGCCAACCAAATAAAGATTTGCCGATTAGCGGAGAGTGACACCTTGGGATTTATTATCTGAAGCATCATAAAGGAGATGCCCCAGGCCCAAAGCAGTCCCCAAAACAATTGGTTTTGAAAAAATCCCGACCACAAGACAGCGGTCCCCCAGGTGAGCCAGGTGCCATTGGGAATCCGTTTTATGGTTGGCGTTGAGCCCATGGGTTAGGGCTTATCCTCAAGCGGTTTTTGGGGCGCCGGTTTTGTGTTTTGAGTTTTGAGCCATTGGGTGGCGACGTAGCTTACCGACCAGTTGTGTCCGAGTCTGCGGTCATTGAAGGTATTCGGTAAATCAATGAAGCGGGCAGTTGGAATTGTCACGATTTGCGGGTCTATCTCTTCATCCTTAAATGCGCCATCGATTTTATGCTGGGTCCGCCATTGGGTAAGCGTTGTAGTTTGAGCCAGGCCGGTTCCATTGATTTTGGTGTCTGGACATAAGGCCGAGAGCTTGCCGGTCCCCGCCAAAGGGGCGGCAATCGCGTGGACGTCCAGTGCAATGCCCAAAGCTGCACGCTGAGCCAGCATCGTCGATATAACGCCACCATAGCTGTGCCCAAAGAGCTCAATGGCTTGAAGTTTGGGCTGCTGCTTTTGAATATGAACCAGGGCATTTCGAAGGTAGTCCATGGCAGCTTCAGGGCATTGATTCCAATCCCATCGTAGCCAGTAAACATGGGCACCCGACTCGGCGAATTGATGCAGGGAGCTTACCCATTCAATTCCCCGGCTGGCATAACCATGGACTGCAAGAATAGCTCGCGGCGACTCGAGGGAGCCCGGCGTTAGACGGTGCACCCCCAAGGGTATGTTCATCAGCCGTTTGGCACTTTCTTTGAGCTCTTCACCTAAGCGAAGTTCACTCAGAGTGGGCGGGGGCCCGACTGGTGTTTGACAGCTAGCTGAAATCAGGACGAATCCCAGTATTATTAGAGAGCCTAGAGAGGACTTCAGCGCTTTAGAGAGGCGGTATGAGCTCGTTTTCATAGTGTCTTCATACTGCACCCGGGAGGATAGGCCAATGTTGGAAGTTGATGAGACCTCCGCTCGGTGATAGCCAAAGACCTATGGTAAACCCTGTAGGTGTTGACGCACTGCCACGCATTAAAGCTTTAGTAGAAAATCGGGTCGATTTGCCGGTAATGCCGCGAATTGCCGCCACTGTTATGCGCGAAGTCGCGAATCAAGCCAGTAACGCTGACCGCTTGGCCCGTTTGCTTTCAAGTGACGAAGCACTGGCAGCGCGTATTATGCGCGTTTCAAACTCGACATTTTATCGACGTAAACTGCCCACGACGACTATTCAGCGCGCGGTGGTTCAGCTTGGCCGTACTATGGTGCGTGATCTGGTTGTGTCCCTATCGAGTCAGTCAATGTATCGAAAAGCTGATGCACTCTCGGAGCGGCTCTGGGAGCATGCGATTGCGACGGGGCTGGCTTGTGGACTGATTGCAGAGCAAAGCCGGAAGGCTGAAAAAGACGAAGCGTTTATTGTGGGGTTACTTCATGATGTCGGTAAAACCGTTCTGATGGTTAACGACG